>NZ_RZSW01000600.1:0-3475 GCF_003997375.1 Mesorhizobium sp. M5C.F.Ca.IN.020.29.1.1
ACGCTGGGCCGCGTCCGCGGCACCAGCCAGATAGATCAGAACCTGCAGGATGCGCGCGGCGCGATCACCTTCGATGAGGAAACCTGGTATTTCGGCCTCAGGCCCTTTGGTCCGAAAACCCCGACGCCGAGTTTCTATCGCACGGCGGCGAGCAGCCTTCGCGCCTTCAACGACCGGCTCATGAAATGCGAGGTTGTCTTCAACGCGCGCGCCGACAATCTGTTGCAGTTCGTCGACCGGATCGCGAGTGACATAGGCTCGACGTCGGACCTGATCCGCGACCGTTCGCAGAATTTCAACAGCGGCTGGTTCGACACGCGGGCTGACGACCGCTTCTGGTTCGCGTACGGCCAGCTCTACGGCTATTACGGCATCCTGACGGCGGCGCATCACGACTTCCAGCAGATCCTCGACAATCGCGGCCTCACACCACTTTGGAACAGCGTGGAAGGCCAGCTCAAGGCGGCGCTCGCCATCCAGCCTTTGATAATCTCCAACGGCCGCGAGGATGGCTGGATCATGCCCACCCACCTCACCACGATGGGTTTCTATGTGCTTAGGGTGCGATCGAACCTCGTCGAGGTCAGGTCCGTTCTGGATCGGTGAAGGGCAAATAGTGAAAGACGTCCTGGCTTGAAATCGCCGCTGTCCCTGGTCGAAATCGGCAACTTGTCGAGGCAATAGCTCGGCCGCATGTCGCGGAGAGCGGAACCTGACTGCCTCGTCGTCGTTCAACCGCTGGGCGGCGGCCAGCGAGGACACGAGATGGATATCCGGGAAGTTGCTCGAAATTTCTACGCCACGGTCGACACGCAAGACTGGGACAAACTGGCCAGTCTGGTCTCACCAGATCTCGCCGTTCATCTCGGCAGTGCCAACCCGATCGGCTTCGATGACTGGCGCAAATCGCTGACCGAGTTCTTTGTTGGATTTCCGGACGGACATCACGTCGTCGACGACTGTGTCAGCGACGCCGACAAGGTGGTCACGCGCGGCCGCTTTCAGGGAACGCACACCGGCGTCTTCCATGGTGTCGAGCCGAGCGGAAAAAGCGTATCGGTTGGTGTGATTCACATCGATCGCGTTGAGAACGGCATCGTAGTCGAACATTTCGGCCAGCTTGACGGCTTGGGGCTGATGCACCAGATCGGCGCATTCTAACGCGGCCGTTCGAAGCGCCGACCGGGGCTCGAACCCTGTCGCATTCCGTGCATTCCGCGGCTGTTTTGAGACGGCAGGACGGCGCGTGCTCTGGCTTTTATACGGCGCGACAACCGGGCGCGAAGATCCGGGGAAGGTCGACCGGGAAACAGAGAGCTGCCTTTCTTCATAGGAAACATAGTTGCATGAAAGTTGACGCCACGGCAGCGACAGGGTTAGAACGTGCCCTCGCCTGAAGTGCCAGGCTGTTTCGAACAGGCTTGCGACCGACCACACTGATCAAACCCGTCCCCTCCACCGTCCAATCCAGAGGAAAGCCGCCATGGCCGAAGTGAAGTCCGACATCGAGATCGCGCGCGCCGCCGACAAGAAGCAGATCCAGACTATCGGCCAGAAGATCGGCATTCCAAGCGAGCACCTTTTGCCTTACGGCCACGACAAGGCGAAGATCTCGGCCGAGTTCATCAAGTCGGTGAAGACAAACAAGGACGGCAGGCTGATCCTCGTTACCGCCATCAACCCAACGCCGGCCGGCGAAGGCAAGACGACGACGACGGTGGGCCTCGGTGACGGTCTCAACCGCATTGGCAAGAAGGCCATCGTCTGCATCCGAGAGGCCTCGCTCGGGCCGAATTTCGGCGTCAAAGGCGGTGCTGCCGGCGGCGGCTATGCGCAGGTCGTGCCGATGGAGGATATGAACCTCCACTTCACCGGGGATTTCCATGCCATCACCACGGCGCATAATCTGCTTTCGGCGCTGATCGACAACCATATCTACTGGGGCAACGAGCTCGGCATCGACATCCGCCGCGTCGTCTGGCGCCGCGTCATGGACATGAACGACCGCGCACTTCGCGAGATCATCTGCTCGCTCGGCGGCGTCGCCAACGGCTTTCCGCGCGAGGGGGGCTTCGACATCACCGTCGCCTCGGAAGTCATGGCGATCCTGTGCCTTGCCACCGACCTGAAGGACCTGGAAAAGCGCCTCGGCGACATCATCGTCGCCTATCGCCGAGACAAGTCGGCCGTCTACGCCCGCGACCTCAAGGCCGACGGCGCCATGGCCGTGTTGCTCAAGGACGCCATGCAGCCCAACCTCGTGCAGACGCTGGAGAACAACCCGGCCTTCGTCCATGGCGGCCCCTTCGCCAACATCGCGCATGGCTGCAACTCGGTCGTCGCCACCACGACGGCGCTGAAGCTCGCCGATTATGTCGTCACCGAAGCCGGTTTTGGCGCCGATCTCGGTGCGGAAAAGTTCTTCGACATCAAGTGCCGCAAGGCCGGCCTGAAGCCGGCGGCCACGGTTATCGTCGCCACCGTGCGCGCCATGAAGATGAACGGCGGGGTCAAAAAGGAAGACCTCGGCAAGGAAAACGTCGAGGCGGTCAAGAAGGGCTGCGCCAATCTCGGCCGTCACATCGAGAATATCAGGCAGTTCGGCGTGCCGGCCGTGGTCGCCATCAACCATTTCTATTCCGACACCGACGCTGAAATCAGGGCGATGAAGGACTACGTCGCCTCGATGGGCGAAGAGGCGATCCTGTGCAAGCACTGGGCCCACGGCTCGGCCGGCATCGAGGAACTCGCCAACAAGGTGGTGGCGCTGGCCGAATCCGGCTCCTCGCAGTTTGCGCCGCTCTATCCCGACGCGATGCCGCTGTTCGAGAAGATCAACACCATCGTCCAGCGCATCTATCGCGGTTCCGAAGCGATCGCCGACAAGTCGGTGCGCGACCAACTCCACGCCTGGGAGCACGCCGGCTACGGACACCTGCCGGTCTGCATGGCCAAGACGCAGTACTCGTTCTCGACCGACCCGAACCTGCGCGGCGCGCCGACCGGCCACACCGTGCCGGTGCGCGAGGTCAGGCTGTCTGCCGGCGCCGGCTTCATCGTTGTCATCTGCGGCGAGGTTATGACCATGCCCGGCTTGCCCAAGGCGCCGTCCTCGGAGAAGATCTTGCTGAACGAAATGGGCCAGATCGAAGGTCTGTTCTGAGATTTTGAAGGCCGGAATGATAAAGGCGCCGCATCGCTGCGGCGCCTTTTGCTTATCTACGACAGACTTCTAAGCGGCGTTCCGTGCCAGCGCGCGCTGGTTGGAAGCGTGGATCGTGTCGCGCTCGGGCAGCGTGCCGGTCTTCAGACAGTCGATCCATTCGGTGGTCTTGAGAACGGCAGCGAAGCGCGACTGCAGTATGATAGTCAGCACGCGGTGGATGTCCTCGGCCGAAGCATAGCCGGCGCTGTTGGCATAGGGCACGGAGCCGGTGGCGTCGGACAGGAACTCCACCGCAAAACCCATATGGAC
>NZ_RZSW01000601.1:0-3457 GCF_003997375.1 Mesorhizobium sp. M5C.F.Ca.IN.020.29.1.1
CCTCTGATGCCGCCACCGCCATCAGCGGGGAGGGGGCGGTGGCATAGATGAAGGGCCGGCAGCGGTTGACGAGATAATCGCACAGCACGGCAGGTGCGGTCACCAGCGCGCCGGAGGCACCCAGCGCCTTGCCGCAGGTGTGCAGCACCACGACATTGTCGCGACCTTCGAGATCATGCGCGAGACCGCGACCGTCCGGGCCATAAACTCCCGTGGCATGCGCTTCGTCCACGAACAGGAATGCCTCGTGGCGGCCGGCGAGCTCGACCAATTCGGCAAGCGGGGCCCGGTTGCCGTCCATCGAGTAGAGGCTCTCGACCACGATCCAGGCGCGGCCGGTGCCGCCCCTTGCGCGCCAGGCCCGGATCGCATCGTTCACCGCGTCCGCGTCGTTATGCGTGACTTGCATCACCTCGGCCCGGCCGGCCCGCGCCCCGTCATGGGCGCTGGCATGGATGAGTTCGTCGAGCACGATCAGATCGCCCTTCTGCGGCAAGGTCGTCAGCACCGCGAAATTGGCGACATAACCGCTCCCGAAGAACAGCGCGCGCCCGGCGCCGAAGAAAGCGGCGGCCTCGGCTTCGAGCGTCTCATGCTCAGGCGTGTTGCCACACAACAACCGCGAGCCGGTGGCGCCAACCGGCATGCCATTTTCGAGCGCCGCGGCAACCGCCCGCGCCAGGCGCGGCGAGGCGGCCAGGGCAAGATAGTCGTTGGAGGCGAAGTCGAGACCTTCGCGCGCACTTAGGCTCCGCAGCCGGTGCCTGCGCGCCAGTCCCTGCAAGGTCGCGCTATAGCGGGCGAGGGGCGCTCCGTTCATTGCGCATCGAGTTCCATCGGCTTGATGCCGAGCCGGCTGAACAGCGCGCTGTCCTTGTCCTCTTGCGGGTTTTCGGCGGTCAGCAAGGTGTCGCCGACGAAGATCGAGTTCGCGCCCGCGAAAAAGCACAGCGCCTGCAACTCGTCGCTCATCGCCGTCCTGCCGGCGGAGAGCCTGACATAGGATCTCGGCATCATGATGCGTGCGAGCGCTATTGCGCGGACGAACTCGATCGGCTCAATGGATTCGGCTTGGGCAAGCGGGGTACCGGCGATCGGGATCAGCATGTTGATCGGAACGCTTTCCGGCGGCTCGGGCAGGTTGGCGAGCGTGACCAGCATGTCGATGCGGTCGGCTTTTTGCTCGCCCATGCCGACAATTCCGCCGCAGCAGACCTTCATGCCGGCCTCTCGGATATGGCCAAGCGTTTCCAGCCGGTCCGCGAAGATGCGGGTGGAAATGATCTCGCCGTAATAGCGCTCGGAGGTGTCGATGTTGTGGTTGTAGTAGTCGAGGCCGGCCTGTTTGAGCCGCTGCGCCTGGCCAGTATCGAGCATGCCGAGCGTCATGCAGGTCTCCATGCCGAGCGCCTTCACGCCCTCGATCATGGCGACGATCGCCTCCATGTCGCGCTCTTTCGGCCCGCGCCAGGCCGCACCCATGCAATAGCGCGTGGCGCCCGCGTCCCGCGCCTTCCTGGCCTCGACGACAACCCGTTCAACCTCCATCAGCTTCGAGGCCTTGAGCCCCGACGGGTAATGCGCCGACTGGCTGCAATAGCCGCAATCCTCCGGGCAACCGCCGGTCTTGATCGAGAGCAGGCGCGACAGCTGCACCCGGTTTTGATCGAAATACGCACGATGGACCGCCTGGGCTCGAAAGAGCAGGTCGTTGAACGGCAGGTCGTGAATTGCCTCGGCCGCTTCCCGGTTCCATCGGGGCTTTTCTCCGCCAATCAGTTCCATGCCCGGCCTCACCTCGGGTTCCATTCCAATCGTCATTGTCAAAAGCCTTTGTTGCTGGTCCGGTGAGCGCGTGGAAAAGTTCGTCAGTCGGCAAGCCCGGTCGGCTTTGACCCGCCGACCAGCGCCGGTACCGGGAGGGCGGCGCCGGCCTCGTCGAGGACAGAAAAGCTGTAACCTCCGTCGGCATTGCGCTCCACAGAATAGGTCAGCCGCCCGGTGATGTGATTGTTCCTGTTGAAGGTCAACACCCGCGGTCTGGTCCTGGTCAGCTGCGCCTCCTCCACATAGACCGAATTGCAGATGATGAGCGGATCCCCCGGCTGGCAGGTGCGTGCCGCGGCGCCATTGAGGATGCAACAGCGCGATCCGCGCTCGCCGAGAATCACATATGTCGAGATGCGCGCGCCCGAATTCTTGTTCCAGATCTCGACGAATTCCATCGGCAGGAGGCCTGCCTCCTCGCAATGGTCAGGGTCGAGCGTGATCGAGCCATGGTAGTTCAGATTGGCCTCGGTGACGTGGATGCCATGCAACTTGCCGGCGACGATCTTGCGCATCCCATTTCTCCCAACAAATGTCAGTTCAAGTGCGTGCAGATGTTCCCGTCGACCGGCATGTCCAGGCCGATGTCGAGGATCGGTGCGCTATGCGTCAGCCAGCCGACCGAGATGAGGTCGACGCCTGTGGCGGCAATCGCTGGAGCCGTTTTCGGCGTCACACGACCGGAAGCTTCGGTAATGGCGCGGCCGCCAACCATTGCCACCGCGCGGGCAAGCTCCTCAAGCGACATGTTGTCGAGCAGAACCGCGTCGACCCCCACCGTTAGGGCGACTTCGAGCTGTTCCAGCGTGTCGACCTCGACCTCGATCTTCACCATATGGCCGGCGGCTGCGCGCGCCCGCCCGATCGCCGTGCGGATGTCGCCGGCGATCGCGATGTGGTTGTCCTTGATGAGCACGGCGTCGTCGAGCCCGAAGCGGTGATTGGCGCCGCCGCCGGCGCGCACGGCGTATTTTTCCAGCGCGCGCAGGCCCGGCGTCGTTTTTCGCGTGCACACGATTTTTGCCTTGTGGTCGCGCACCGCGTCGACGATGGCCGCTGTGGCCGTCGCAATGCCGCTCAGATGACTGAGGAAGTTCAGCGCCGTGCGCTCGGCTGTCAGCAGGCCGCGTGCCGGTCCGCACACCTTGGCGATAATCTCGCCCGCAGCAACATCGCTGCCGTCAGGGCGCCGGATGTGCATGTCGATCGCAGGCTCCACGAGCAGGAAGGCGAACGCCACCAGATCGAGCCCGGCAACGACACCCGGCTGCCGTGCCTTGAGCACCAAGGTCGCCGTGCAATCAGGGGGAATCACCGCATCGCTCGTCAGATCGCCGCCTCGGCCCAAATCTTCCAAAAGCGCGGTCCGCACGATCGGTTCGATCACGATCGAGGGAAGAGGTGAGAGTGACCTCATATCAGGAGCTCCTTTTTCGGCGCCCGCCAGCCTAGTGCGACCGCGGCCTGCATTGCCATCTTGAGTGTCAGCCGTGACGGGCGCGGGTCCGCATCGCGGCCGGTAAAATCGGACCGGTAATGTGAACCGCGGCTCTCTTCTCGCCGCAGGCCAGCGATGGCGATCATCAGTGCGAGCGGATCGCAGGCGGCGGCGTTGTGGATTGCGATTGGC
>NZ_RZSW01000602.1:0-3451 GCF_003997375.1 Mesorhizobium sp. M5C.F.Ca.IN.020.29.1.1
GTCCATCGGCCTCCAGCGCATCCACCGCCCGGCGCGCCAGGTCCAGGCCGTCGGCCTCGCGCAGTTGCGCGGCGCCGATATTGGCCAGCAAGGGAATGTCTGGGGCCAGGCGGCGCAGCGCGCGCGTCAGCCCCTGGGAGTTGCGGGATTGCAGGCTCACGCGCTGCGAACCGACGCACATGGCGATCCCCAAGGCTTGCGCTGCCTCGCTCAGATGCCGGTTGATGGCCTCGGCGCGTGGCATGCCGCCGGTCATGGAGCTGATCAGCAGCGGCGCGCGCATGGTCTTGCCCAGCAGCGAGGCGCGCAGGTCGATCTGCGTCAGGTCCAACTCGGGCAATGCGCAGTGTTCGAAACGGATGTACTCCCAGCCGGCGGCGACCGTGGCCGGCGCCGTTCGCCGATCCAGCACGATGTCCAGATGGTCGTTCTTGCGCCGGCTCAGGGCGCTGTCGCTCATGCTCGCTCCAGCCGTCGCATCGGGCGACGGCGTTGCGTCGGATCGGACCGTCGGCAGCGCGCGCACGCCGCCGCCTCCCGCGCGTTCAGGCCGGCGCACGCTGGCCTCCCCCCGCAGCGTCGCTGCGGTAGCGGCTGGTCGAGGTCTGGTAGTACTGCGCGCGGATGGCCGCCATGGCCTCGATCAACGGTCCCCACGGCGCGGGAAAGCGTTCTTGCGCCATCACCCGGTGCAGCATGCGCGTATGGCCGGCCAGCTCGTCGTTGAGGAACTCCACCACAGGCATAGCCGGATAGCGCTGCAGCAGCAGGATCGCCGCGTTGTCGGCCCCGCCGGCCGACCTGTCCTTGTCGCGTCCATGCAGATCGTTCTGCAGGCGCCCTATCGCGGAGATGAGCCGCAGGACTTGGCGAAACGCCGGACGCGCGCGCAAGGTTGCCATGTCCAGCCCCCACAGCAACGACAGGCAACAGAACACGTTCGCGTAAGCGATCGAATCGATGCCATTGTGCAGGTACTCGGCGTAGGACCAGCGTTCCGCCCCTGCCTCCTGCGCGTGTCCGGCGCGCAGCGCCGCGCAGTAGCACCGGGTATCTTCGAGAAGCCGAGCATAGTCGCGACGATCGTAGGCGAGCGCGGCCAGCGAAGCGCGAAGCACAGCGCAGCCCTCGAATCCGGGGAGCGCGCACGGCACGCCCTGCGCCAGCGCCTGCTCCACCGCGGCGAGCTGCTCCGGCGCGATCAGGCCAAGGTCGTTGCAATCGTCGAGCCAGAACAGCAGCGCCAGTTCGCGATAGAACGCCACGATCAGCGTTTCGTCCTGCGGATCGCGGCCGGTGCGGGCGCTGGTGTCGCGCAGGCTCGGGTGGATGCGCTGCAGGATGTACTGGCCGCCCCTAACCGCCTCCGCGGCATGCTCGTCGGCGAACCCGGTCAGGGAACGCCCCCACTCCAGCACCTGCTGCAGCGCGCGTTCGGTCTGGATCATGGCGCCGCTCCTGCTCTCTCGGCCAGGACGCGCCGCCCCCAACGAAGAGCCAGCCACAACCCGGCGAGTTCGGCCACGCGCACGACCCGGGTGGGGCAATACAGTTCCTTGCCGATCCACAGCGGCGTCTGCGGCAATGCATGCACCGCGTGGCGGGCGAGCATCCACTCCAGCGCACGCGCCACCGCCTGCGCGATGCGCCGGCGTCCTGTCGGCTCTTCGCTCCCGTCCATCACGTGCAACGCGAACAGCGCATAGGCGGTTTCCTCGAATGTGGACGCGCGACCGGCGCCCCAGCCGCCGTCGTCGCGCTGCGCCTGCAGCAGCGCCGCCAGCGCGCGCTCGTCGCGCCACTGGGGCTTGCCTTGCGCCAGCGCAGCGACCGCATGCGCTGTGGGATACAGCCACGAAACGTGCCATTTTTCGTTGTCCCATAGACCGTGCGGGTTGCGATTGGCCTCCACGTAGGCGCTGGTGCCGGCGGAGGGCTTTCCCAACAGTCGCAACGCATGCAGGGCATGGATGTTGGTCGACACCGAGGCATTGCGCTCGCCGGGGAAGGTGACGAACAGCTCGCCGATTTCGAAATGGCGCAACGCATCGTCCGCCGGGTCGCGGCCTGCAAGGCGCAGGACGCACAACGCAACGGCGGTGTCGTCCGCATCGGCCGCGAAGTGCAAGGCCGGGCCCAGACCGCGCACGCCCAGGCGGGCGTCGAGCTGCGCGACGATCACGCGCACCGCCTCGGCGAGCGCGGGATGCGCGAACAGCCCGGCCAGATGCAGGGTGTACAGCGACCAGCATGGCTCGAACACATTGATCGGCCAGACGTTGGGAACGACGCCTTCGATGCCGCTGCGCGTCGCCCGCGATGCCGCCTGCAGATACGCGTCGGCGCGCCCGACCTGCGGCATGCTCCCCTGTGTCACGGCGTGCGCACGCCACGCTGCGGTGGCCGCCGGACTGATGCCGATGCTGCCGTAGTCATCCGGGCATGCGGTGGTCGGCGACGTGCCCCAGGCTTCCCAGGAGTGCAGCAACGGATGGCCGCTCGGCAACGTCGCCACCGCCCCCAGCTTGACCAGGCACGCTTGCCGCAATGGCAACAGCGCCGGGTGGCGCGGAAACGCCACGCCGCCCAGCAAGGATGCGGCCTCGCCGCACAACTGCGGTAGGATCAGCTCCGCGCCGATCGGCGCGTCTTCCGGCACCGCTTGCGCGTAGGGATCGGGCTGGCGCTCGAGGAACCGGGTTGCAGCCTGGACTGCGTCGGCAGCGCCGGGAAGAGGATCGGCACGTTGCAATGCCAGCAACGCCGCCCACGTGGGCGCATGGCGAAACAGCGGGAAGTCCGCGCTTCCCCATCCGCCATCGGGCTGTTGCTGCGCGATGAGCCACGCGTATGCGTCCTGCCGACCGGTGACGGTGCCGTGGAACTGCAGAGCTCGCGCCGTGTCATAGACGGACGGACCGACGCTGCCGCCGTCGCTCATCTCGCTCAGCAGGTGGCGCAATTCGGAAAGGATCTGTTCGGACAGCGCGTTCACGTGGGATGTTCCTTCTGCAGACGGCTGAGGAGAACCAGGATCGGGCCGACGCCGCGCACGTCGCCGCAGGCCCGTCGCGGTCTGGCGCATGGAGCGCCGGACGGCCGCCCTGCTCCGGCCCGGCGACGCGCCCCGATGCAGGCGCCGGTCCGACGCATAGGCTTGGCGCAGCGCGCCGCGTGCGCCGCGGCCGTGCTGGGCAACCGCTGCGATCGGCACCCCGGACTCGGAAACAGTGCAGCATGCACCATTGCCGCCGGCCGATCGCAGCGGCACAGGGGCGATTCCATTCGGACGGGCGCTCACGCGCATGGCGCGTGCTTCAACAGATACGCGTTGGCCCGCTGCAGCATCTGCGCCAATCGTTCCGCACGCGGCCCCAGCAGGGCGATGGCCTCCCCGGCGTCGCGCAACAGATCAAGCGCGAACTGGCGCGCTGCCTGCAGCCCCATGATC
>NZ_RZSW01000603.1:0-3437 GCF_003997375.1 Mesorhizobium sp. M5C.F.Ca.IN.020.29.1.1
GTCACAAGAGCGGTGGTTGCGCCCTTGCGCTCGATGAGAGCGTTCGTGGCCAGCGTCGTGCCATGCACGAACACCTCGACATCGGCCGGCGACAAGCCGGCGTTCTTCAACACTTCGAGGATTCCGTGGATGACGCCCTTTTCCGGCTCGCTCGGTGTTGTCAACACTTTCGCAGTGACACGGCGCGGTCCGCATTCGAGCGCGACATCTGTGAAGGTCCCGCCGATGTCGGCCGCCAGCCTGCCCGCTTTAAGGTGCCTCATTGTTTCTCCAGCGACCCTTACCGGGCCAGAACGAGTTCGGATTAGATCGATCTAACTGCGGGTCACTATGTCGTCAAGAAGGAAGATGAAGTGTGCCGGCTTTTCTTATATGAGTCCTGCTAAGCCCCCCGCGGTAGAAGACACAGAGTCACTGGATCGCGTCGACTCGTTTGATGGAGTTCAATAGATGGAGCGGCGATCAACCCGCCGGATAAAACTTGATGACGTCGCCAAGCACGCTGGTGTATCGCGCGCGACCGCCTCGCTCGTCGTGCGCAACAGCAATTTGATTACGCCGGAAACACACGAGCGCGTGCGCGCCTCGATGAAGGCGTTGGGCTACATCTATAACCAGTCGGCCGGAAGCCTCCGCTCCCAGAAGACGAAGACCCTGGGAATGGTTATCGCGGATATATCCAATCCCTTCTATGCGCAGCTCGCTTCCGGCATCGAATGGGCCTGTTATCAGCAGGACTTTATGACGATCTTTGCTGACTCTGCCGAAGATGGGGAGCGCCAGCGAATGATCATCGAACGGTTGATCCAGCACAACGTCGCTGGGGTATTTCTTAGTGCGTCCGGCGACCGCTCTGCGGACGACCTGGTTGCACTTGGCACGGCAGGGATACCTGCCGTCCAGATTATGCGCCACGTTGAAAGACAGAACGTCCCCTACGTCGGACCGGACAACATCGCAGGAATTCAGCTAGGCATCGATCACGTCGTGTCGTTGGGGAAGAGGAATATCGCCTTCATCGGGGGGCCGCCCGGCAAATCATCGAGCGAGGAACGTCTTCACGGCTTTAAGAAAGGTATGTCGAAGCACAAGCTGAAGGTTCGAAAAGGTTTCATTCAATCGTCTGCCATTTCAAGGCACGAGGCCATGAATGTAACCTTGGCTTTGCTGAACCTACCAGAGCGGCCGGATGCGATCATCTGCTACAATGATCTGATGGCCTTTGGTGCCATGCTTGCAATGCAGCGTCTTGGCATAACGCCAGGAAAGCACGTTGCGCTCGTTGGGTTCGACGATATACCGGAGTCGTCGCTCTGGACGCCGAGCCTGACCACCGTCTCGATTGATGCGCGAAATATCGGCCGTCTTGCCGCTCGAGTCCTACTGGACAAGATTGCCAATCCACATCGTGTACCGCGGGACATCATCGTGGACCCGCAGCTGATCGTCCGGGAGTCCTGTGGCGAGCGGATGACCGAATCTTAGGGACGCCATCGTTCGAGCGGCTTCATTAAGGGCAGCGCCCTACCGAGCCCGCCTGCGATTGCTGCTAGAACGTGAACCCCAGCCACTGTTGAACCAGTGCTGCGGCGTGTCCGCCGTTGTTTTCAGGCGCCTCGAGAAGTTCTTCGCTCAAGGCAGCAGGAGAACTCGTCGCGTAAGGATTGGCTGAGGCAGAAGTGTCGGAGGAGAGTTTAATGGCCAGACCCTTCAAGGATGCCCGCTACCCCGGCGTCCCTTCGCGCATCAAGAACGGCAAGATCGTTTATCGCTATCGGGCAAAGGGCATGCCCATCTGTGGGCCGAACGCTACGACCGCGACCTGACCGACGTGTTCGCTGCAGGACGAGATCACCGTCAGCGTGGTCGCGGCAATAGAGCCTAATTTGCGCCGGGCCGAGATCGAGCGCGTCCGGCGCCGGCGCCCCGACAGTCTCGATGCTTATGATCTTCTGCTTCGTGCGCTGTCCGATGTCTACACCTTCATGCCGCAAGGGGCGTCCAAGGGTCTGCCCCTGCTCGACCAGGCTTTAGCTATCGAGCCGACCTATGCCCTTGCCCACGGCTTTGCTGCCTGGGCGCATCAGACGCTGTTCATACGCGGCGGCATGCAAGCGGAGCACCGCGAGAAGGCGGCCCGCCATGCCCATGCGGCGATCGAGTACGGTTCGGGCGACGCGATGGCTCTCGCTCTGGCCGGGGTTCACCATCGGCCTGGTGGAGCATGACCGCAGGCTGGCCGACGAGGCGTTCGCGGCAGCCCTGGCGCTCAGCGCATCCTCGCCTTCGTCTGTGCCTTCGGCTGCGTGCCGGTGGCCTATGGCGGCGACGCGGCGCGGGCGATCGACTGGGGCGAGCAGGCGATGCGGCTAAGTCCCCTCGACACGATGAGCTGCGTGCCGCAAGGCATCATCGGCTTCGGCAATTTCCTGTCCGGCCGACACGAGCAAGGCGTCATAGCAGGCCGACGGGCGGGTGGAACTGAACCCCGGCTTCAGCATCCTGCACGGATGGCTGGCGGCACCGCTAGCCCAGGCTCGGCAGCTCGACGAGGCAAAAGCCTCGGCTGGGCGGCTGCTCTCGCTCCACCCGCACTTCACCATCGGGCGCTGGTCCGCTGCCGTAGGAATTGCGTAGAACATCCTCGATGACGTCACCGACGCCATGCGTATGGCAGGTTTGCCGGCATAGGCATTGGGGTCGCGGTAGCGTCACTTCTCTAATTGCCGAGTGCATCCTTCACGATTGTCACGCCACAGCAGCACGCTTCCGATAAGGTGCTTGACCGGTTCGACCTCACCCTCGTTCGCGCCATACATGAGCCGCCTATCGACGATCTTTTTCCAAACTGCAGGAGAGACGAGCGGACGTGCGGTTGTCACGTCCCAGTGCTATGCGGGTGGTGCAATAGCGTTTTCGGAGTGTAGTAAATGTCCAATCTGCCGATTACATCGAAGCCTATATCGCCGCCTATAACCGCAGCATGAGAAGTAGGTCGGACCTCTATGCGAGAGCGGCCCTGTTCCTCCCGACAGAACCGCCGCAGGTCGGGGTGCGCAATGGCTCGTCAGATCCGCTTTAGCTCGAGCGCGCATGGCGATGCCTACGCAGCGGATAAACGCGAGATGTGCGTTCGCGCTCCCCGGTTAGCCGCTTCTTTGTCAAGGTTGATGATGTTCGATGTTTGTTCTATAGCAAGCTGTCGTTTGTGGTGGTCAGTTCAAAAAATTGATTTGTGCGGCACACCCGCTGCCTAGATGTTACGGACTTCGCATAAAGGGCCGATTACGAGGGGTAACCATGGTTCACACTGCACGCCTCCGCCACGATTCTCTGGCCGCCCCCTCCAGCAGAAACGTCCCTGCAAAATGGCTCGCCGCCGCGGCCTTCGCGGCGATCGGCTTGCTCGCCGCCCCGGCCGCACAGGCGCAGGAAAC
>NZ_RZSW01000604.1:0-3436 GCF_003997375.1 Mesorhizobium sp. M5C.F.Ca.IN.020.29.1.1
CGATGATCGAGTTCACCGGTGCTGCTCCGGTGCCGGTGCCGATGCGCGAGGAGAATGGCTTTGCGTTCTCGGCGCAGGAGACGCTGGCGCTGATCACGCCGAAGACCAGGCTGCTGATCCTAAACTCGCCGGCCAACCCGACCGGCGGGGTTACCCCCCGCGCCGAGATCGAGAAGCTGGTCAAAGGACTGGAAGCACACCCGGACATCGCCATCCTTTCGGACGAGATCTACGACGTGATGACCTATGACGGCGAGACGCATTGCTCCCTGCTGAATTTCCCTGAAATCCGCGACCGGCTGATCGTGCTCAACGGCTGGTCGAAGACCTGGGCGATGACCGGCTGGCGCATGGGCTGGTCGATCTGGCCGAACGGCGACAAGGGCGCCCACCTCTACGACAAGGTGCGCAAGCTGGCAGTCAATTGCTGGTCCTGCGTCAATGCCCCGAGCCAATATGCCGGCATCGCCGCCATCGACGGTCCGCAGGACGACGTCGACAAGATGATGCGCGCCTTCGACCGCCGCAGGAAGGTCGTGGTCGAAGGGCTGAACGCCTTATCAGGCGTTTCCTGCATCACACCGAAGGGCGCGTTCTATGCCTTCCCCAACGTCTCAAAAACTGGCTGGAAGGCCAAGAAGCTGGCGTCTGCCTTGCTTGAGGATGCCGGCGTGGCGCTGATTGGCGGACCTGATTTCGGCATTCTCGGCGAAGGCTATATCAGGCTGTCCTACGCCAATTCCGAAGAGAACATCCTGCGCGCGCTGGAGCGGATCGAGGCATTTCTGGGCAAGTGAGGACAAAACGTATGACCGCGAAAATCGAAATCGATTTTCGCTGGAGATCATGCGCCAAATCACGGTGCTATAGCGTCCTTTGCGTGTCCAAGAGGATGCGCGGCGCTATAGAGAACGGCGAGACACTGCATGACCATTGGCCCGCTGCCAAGCCGGCACCCGAAAAATCGGCTACAACGCTTCAGCGTTCACGCTTCAGCCCTGGCGGGCGGGCACGCGCACAACCAGGCCGTCGAGAGCGTCGCGCACCTTGATCTGACAGGAGAGCCGTGAGTTCGGCTGGACATCGTAGGCGAAGTCCAGCATGTCCTCTTCCATCGCTTCCGGCTCACCGACTTCCGCCGTCCATGCCTCGTCGACATAGACGTGGCAGGTCGCGCAGGCGCAGGCGCCACCGCACTCGGCCTCGATCCCCGGCACGGCGTTGCGGATCGCGTTCTCCATGACGGTCGAGCCGTTTTCGGCATCCACGTCAAAATGTGTGCCGTCATGGGCGATGAAGGTCAGCTTGGTCATTTGTCACCTGAAGGGAGTTCCAGCCGAGATAATCACTCCAGCAGACAAGTCAACTGCCGCGCGAAAGCGGCGCTCTATGCCGTTTTTTTCGGAAATCGGTTTAACGGCTGATGGCGGCGACGAAATCGCGGACTTCTTCGATCAGGGCGCCAAGCCGCTTGAGGGTATTGGTATCTTCAGGTTGAAGTTCGATCGCGCTGGCGCAATCGGCAATAGCGAAGGCGCCGACGCCGCGCGCCGAACCTTTCAGCCCGTGCGCAAGAAGCAGTCTTTGCCCCACATCGGCGTCGACGATCCTGTCGCGAACGGACAGCGCCTGCTGCACGAACAGCGCCAGCACCTCCTGTTCGAGGTTGCGGTCGCCCATCGTCTGACGCGCCAAATGCGCCAAGTCCACCGGCCGCGACCCGGCCGCCGTTCCCGATACGTCGCCGCCGGGCATCGAGAAGGCAATGCCGTTTTCGCCACGCATGATTCTGCAACTCCGTTCATCCAGCCGCAAAAACTAGGCCCATCCTGTGGATGACGGGTTAATGATTGGCCCGGAAAAATGTTGCGATAACGGCGCCGGAATCACAGTTTTGTTAACCTTATATTTAAAGTTTTACGTATCGCGCCGAATGCATGTTTTCTTTACCCCGGTGTGTCATTACGATACGACAGGTCCATTTTCAGCCTCTTGCGTGGGACACGACAAGCAGAATCAATAAGTCCCGCGGCAGCTTGTACAGGGTAGCGAAGGCATGGCGAAGAAAACAACGACGAGAACGCTCGACAACGACGTAGCCAGGGAACTCGAAAAAGCACTTGAAATCGATCTGAGCGGCGATGCCGGCGGCGACCTCGACATCGCAGCGTCGATGGAAGATCTGGAAGCGCAGATATCGCAGGCTGCCGACGAGTTGGCACGCGAAGGCCGTAACCAGAATGCCGAGCCTGTCGCCAGCCAGAGCGAGAATGCCGAGCCCGTCGCCAGCCAGAGCCAGAAGACGGAGCCTGCCGCCAACCAGGACCAAAAAGCCCAGGACCAGAAAACAATACCCGCGGCAAAGGCTGAACTGCGCCCTGTGGAAACGCGCAATGGCACGCAGCCGGCCGGCTTCACGCCGGCCAATGACCCTCGTCAAAAAGATTACAAAACGCTGCTGCATACCCTCAATCGGCGTGCCTCGAACACGATCTACTGGGTCGTGGCGCTCGTTTCGCTTGCCTGGATCGCGGGCGCCGGTGCATTGGCCAACTTGCTGTTTGGGCCAGGCATTTGGCAAATCCGCACGCCCGGCCAGTTTTTCGCCCGTCCCGAACTGATCGGCCTGGCGATCGCTGCGATCCTGCCCGTGCTGCTGTTTTGGGCGTTTGCAGCCATGATTCGCCGCGCGCAGGAGATGCGCATCGCGGCTCAGTCGATGACGGAAGTGGCCTTCCGCCTGACCGAGCCGGAAAACATTGCCCAGGATCGCGTGATGATGATCGGGCAAGCCGTCCGCCGCGAGGTGGCGGCCATGGGTGAAGGCATTGAGCGCACGCTTGCGCGTGCCGTCGAGCTCGAAACCCTGGTCCACAGCGAGGTGAACCAGATCGAACGCTCCTACTCGGAGAATGAATCCCGCATCCGCTCGCTTGTCGACGGGCTGGGCAGCGAGCGCGAAGCGGTGGTCACCCACGCCGAACGCGTGCGCGCCTCGATCACCGGCGCGCATGAGACGCTGAAGGACGAAATCGGGGCGGCCAGCGACATCATTCGCGACAGCATTCTCAACGCCTCGACCAACCTGTCGATGACCATAACCAATTCCGGCGACACCCTGATCGACAGGATCAACCAAAGCTCGTTGTCGATCTTCGATTCGGTGGAAGGCCGGCTCGAATCGATCACGGACCGGCTGTCGACCTCCGGCGAAGCCTTCGCCAGCCTTCTCGATACGCGCATCGCCAAGCTGACGGACACGACCGACGGCCTCACCCGGTCGCTGACCGACCTGCTCGACGATCGGACCTCCGGCATGGTGTCGTTGCTCGGCGGCGCCGCGCGTACGCTCAACTCCGAATTTGAAGCCAGCCTTGACGGCATCGAGCGGACGCTGGCCGAACGCGGCCAGGCGCTGATTAGTGAATTTCAGACC
>NZ_RZSW01000605.1:0-3426 GCF_003997375.1 Mesorhizobium sp. M5C.F.Ca.IN.020.29.1.1
GGTCGAAAGCGGTGGGCCATTCTCCGGGTTTGCCGAAGTGGATCGAACCTTGGCCGTGCTGGAAGGCGAGGGGATTGTCCTTGACATCGCCGGCCGCCCGGCCGCTACGGTGACCAAAGCTTCCGCCCCGCTTTCCTTTCCGGCCGATGTGCCGACGCAGGCGGCGCTGATCGCCGGTCCGATTATCGATCTCAATGTTATGACGCGGCGCGGACGGATAACCCATGCCGTCGAACGCGTGATGATTTCGACCTCGACGGATATCCACTCGCTGGCCGATGTGACTCTCATCCTGTGTTTTGACGGCGAGATCACGGTGGCCGGCGCGGCGCCTGTCCGCATCGGACCGCGCGATACGCTGTTGCTCGGGCCGGACGCCTTGAAGTGGTGCCTGGAGCCTGCGCGACCGGCGACGCTGTTCGTGATCCGCATCGATCGCGTTGCTGCAAACGATTAACGCCTGTTTCGAAACATGATCACAGCACCGGCGAAATATGCCGTAAGCTCAAGCCCAGATCACGAAAAAGCCCAAATCCTTCCGTCGATCAAGTCCCGGCGGGAGGGAGAGGTGGTTCGTCTGTAAGTTGTGGTGCGAAAACAAACTTTCGGCCCTTGTTTCGATGCAACCAATTGCATTTCATTCGGTTTTAGGGACATTGCCGTGGCGGTGACGCCGCTAACGCGTCCCCCATACGGAATTTTCAATGAATATCCAAACAGACCCCACCCAAATGGAAAAGTCGAGCGCAAGCTTCCCGGCCATCACGGAAGAGCCGATACGCTCCAATTTCCTGCCGGAAGAGCGCCTGCGCACGCTGGGTACAAGCCTCGCCAAGGGCGACGTCAACGATCTGTTCGGCCTGGGGCCGTTCGATTTCCAGCCACGCATCCGCGACAGTGCCAGGAAGGTCCTCGAAGTCTACCGCTCGACCAATGCCGCGCAGGCTAGAGGCGAGACGATTACGCCGGCGGCGCAATGGCTGCTCGACAACAACTATCTGGTCGAGGAAACCATCTTCCAGGTCAAGCGCGACCTGCCGCACCGTTTCTATCGGGAGTTGCCGACCCTGAAGCTGCGCGACGGCGCCAGCGTGCCGCGCGCGCTTGCGCTGGCCTGGACCTATGTCGCGCATTCGGACAGTTCCGTCTCGGCCGCCATGTTCAAGGCGATCGTCGAAGGCTTTCAGGCCGTCGAGCCACTGAAGATCGGCGAACTCTGGGCGCTGCCGTCGCTGCTGCGCTTCGTTCTGATCGAAAATCTTCGCCGGATCGCGGTCCGGGTCAATCGTACCCGGCAGATGCGCCAGATTGCCAACGAGGTTGCCGACCGCGTGCTGGCGGTCGACGACAGCGCCGACCGTCAGGCGATCCTGTCGAACTACGTCGCCCATGCACAAGACACCACCTTTGCCACCCAATTGCTCTACCGCCTGCGCGACGGGTCGCAAAATGCCGGCAGGGCGCTGGAATGGCTGGAGGGCGAACTCGAAAAGTCCGGCTCCGATGCCGAGGAAATCATAATCAGCGAGCATCGCACGCTGTCCGGCGGCAATGTGACCACCGGCAACATCATCCGCGGCCTCAGGCTTATCAACGATATCGACTGGACGGTTTGGTTCGAAGGTGTCAGCCGCATTGATAGCTTGCTGCGCGAGCGCACCGATTTCGCCGCGCTCGATTTCTTCTCGCGCGACCAGTACCGGACCGCGATCGAAGAAATGGCGCGCCGCTCCGATCGTTCCGAATTCCGCGTTGCCGAAAAGGCGATCGAACTCGCCGGCCATGCCGCTGTCGCCGATACCACCGGCACCGGTCCGACCGCTCACACCGACGTCGGGTTCTTTCTGGTCGGGCCGCGCCGGCTGGAACTGGAAAAGGCGATCGGCTATCGGCCGACCGTCAGCGTCACGATCAAACGGGCGTTCCGCAAGATCGGATGGCTGGGCATTGTCTTGCCGGTGTTCGCGCTGACGGTCCTGCTTCTGGTCCTCTCCGGCAACGCCCTTGCCAATCTCGGCCTGTCCAAATGGTCGATCGCCCTGATGCTGGCGCTGTTTGCCGTGCCGGCCAGCGAAGGCGCGCTTGCCTTCTTCAACACTGTCGTATCGTTGTTCCTAAAGCCCACGCGCCTCGTCGGCTACGACTACAGACGCGGCATGCCGCCCGAGGCCCGAACGCTGGTAGTGGTGCCGTCGCTGATCGGCTCGCGCGACGACGTCGAGGAGAACATCCGCAATATCGAAGTGCATCACCTGGCCAACACGGCGGACGAAATCCATTTCGCTCTGCTTTCGGATTGGCCGGACAGCAAAACCGAAATCGATGCGGCGGATATTGAGATCCTCCAATATGCTCGCGACGAGATCGCACGGCTGAACGCCCGCTATCCCAGCGAAGGGGCGCCGCGCTTCTACGTCCTGCATCGCCGGCGGCTCTACAATGAATCCCAGCGCGCCTGGATGGGCTGGGAACGCAAGCGCGGCAAGCTGCACGAACTGAATCTTCTGTTGCGCGGTGACAGCGACACCACCTTCCTGCCGCTGGATGTGCCGTTGCCAGAAAACGTTATCCATGTGATGACGCTCGACGCCGACACGCGCACCACCCGCGATGCCGTCGCCAGTTTGGTTGGCAAGCTTTGCCATCCGCTCAACCGCCCGCATTACGATGCGGCAAAGCGCGTTGTCACCGCCGGCTACACCATCCTGCAGCCGCGCATCACCGCTTCCCTGACCAGCGGCGACGATGCATCCTTCTTCCAGCGGGTGTTTTCCGCCAATCGAGGCCTTGATCCCTACGTATTTGCCGTCTCGGATATCTACCAGGACGTCTTCGGAGACGGCTCCTTCACCGGCAAGGGCCTCTATCATGTCGACGCCTTCGAAGCGGCGCTGAAGGGCCGCATCGACGAAAACACCATCCTCAGCCACGATCTGCTCGAAGGCGCCCTGGCACGCGCGGCGCTGGTCACGGACGTCGAACTGGTCGAGGACTATCCGACCCGCTATTCGGTCGACGCGTCGCGCCACCATCGCTGGGCACGCGGCGACTGGCAGCTTCTGGGCTTCATTCTCGATCCGCGCTCCGGCGTACCGGCGCTGTCGCGCTGGAAGATGGTCGACAATCTGCGCCGCTCGCTGACGCCGATCTTCTGGGTGATGGCGGCGATCGCCGGCTGGACGTTGCTGCCTTTCACGCAGGCCGCGCAATGGCAGGCGCTGCTGATCCTCACGCTTTTCATGGCGCCGACATTCGATATCGTCCACGCCATCCTGCCGAAAAGCGGCGACCAGACGCCGCGCGGCCATTTCTCGGCGCTGGCGCGCGACGTTGTCTTCGGCACCGCCCTGGTGGCGCTGAAGATCGTGCTGATGGCGCATCTGGCCTGGATGATGGCCGACGCCATCATTCGCACACTCTACCGTC
>NZ_RZSW01000606.1:0-3425 GCF_003997375.1 Mesorhizobium sp. M5C.F.Ca.IN.020.29.1.1
CCTCAGCGGCGTCTCGGCGATGTGGATTTCGGATATCGTGTTCGAGGTGGTGGTGAGGCGGTTCAAGCCGGAGAAGGAGGAGTGAGATCGCGCCTGTCTTATTGCGCCCGCAGTAACAGCCTCTTGCGGGAGACCCGGGTGAAGGTGCGGAACCACGGGCGACGGTGCGCGTTACGCACGACCCTCGTGAGGATGCACCATGCCAGCTCGCCCAATCGTCTCGACAGCCGCAGCGATCCTGCTCGCCGCCACAAGCATGGCTTACGCCCGGCCGGATGCGCGCACCATGACATGCGAACAGACGCAGCTTCTGATCCAGAGCCGGCGCGCGGTCGTCCTGACCACCGGCCGCAACACCTATGATCGATATGTCCGCCAATACGGCAACGAGTGCGACTGGCCCGACGTGCCGATCGCCTCCTATGTCCGGACGCTTGACGGTCAATGTCGGGTCCATCGATGTGAGGAACCGGTTTTCGATTTCCCGGACTGAGAAGCAGCCGGCCTCTGATCCAAGGTCTGTTCGCGCGACGTCTCTTCGCGCGACATCAAGGGGCCGATGCCCTAGAAGCCGAAGAACTGCCAGCCGATCAGATATCCAAGCGCGACGACCGCCAGGGGAAACAAGGCGGGCGCCAGCCGGCTGAGGGCGGAGCTCCTTGCCGGTTCCTTCGGGGCATTCCTGACGGCGTTTCCGAGATTCTTAGTCATGATCCCGCTATAGTAGCAGTCGCTGATTAACGATTCCCCAACATGCTGCGCCGCTCCGGAAACGGGGCGGTTTTCGCGTCTTCCATGGAACTCGTCGCTCTTGCCGCTCAAAACTATCCTGTCAGTCGATAGCATGGAACCGGGCGCGTCGCAGCATACCGGAACCAATCGCCGCCCACCTGCTTTGGCAAGGAGGTGATCCTTCGCGGGAAAGGAGTTCGACGTGAAACCTTTCGAATTCTTGCCAAGCGCGCTGATGACGGGCCCGCTGATGACGGGCACGCTGATGATGGGCATGCTGGGTGCACTGGCGTTGGCGGCGCCGGTTGCCGCCCAGACGGAGACACAAGACCCGGCGCCTGCCGGCCCATGCCAAGCCCAGCCGCAGAACGGCCAGCAACAGAAGCCGCCCGTCAACAACGGTGCCAGCGACAGCCTGACCGACACGCTTGATCCCTGCAACGGCGTGCTGCAGCCGCCGCCGACCGGCGATCAGGGCATGGCCGCACCGCCGCCGGACCAAGGCAGGACACCGGTGCTCAAGCCCGGCGAGGTGCCGGCACAGCCGCCGAAACAATAGATTCGGGCCTTTGCCGCCTCGCGCCTGACGGGTGCCCCGGCAGGCTTTTTCGCCTTCGGCCCGGAACATTAGCTCTTGCTAAATGTTCCTCTCGAAGCAGTCGATATCACCCCCTCCGGTATCGCTGCTGATCGGGCAATCCGATCGGCCCGCGTGCCTGCGTAAGGAACGCGGGCCACTGCGGTCGCATCAGTGCGCTCCAATGCGGCGATCGATTAGCCGCCGCTCACGGAACAAAGAAGGTTACGTCTGCGTTTTGCAATCTGGGCCTGCCGTTCCCGACTGTGGAAGGCGGAGCCCGCAAACCAGACAGGAGAAGACGATGAAAATCCACCTTGTTCCTGCCGCCGCCGGGCTGGTTCTGCTCGCCGGTATCGGCGTGGCCACCGCAGACCAGGTGATTATCACGCCCGAGCAGCAGACAGTCGTCCGCGAATATGTGCAGAAGCACCCGCTGGCGTCGATCAGCCTTTTGGGAGTGGAGCTCAATGTCGGTTCCACTTTGCCCGACACGGTTGAACTTCACGAGGTTCCCGACGTCGAGTACAGATACGTAGTCGTCGACGATCGCACCGTGCTGGTCGACCCCGGCACCCGCAGGATCGTGCAGGTCATCGACTGACCTTCACCCGCCGCTCTCTCGGGAAGACGCAAGAGGGAGCGGCGGCTCGCCGGCAGGCCGCCGGCCGTTGATCGTCTTGTCGCGGGAAGGAGCTTCCATGTTGCCGCATGTCGAGTCACGCAATGTGGCCGCATCTGTCGACAAGCTGCTTGCTGAACGGGGCACTGCCCTGTTGTCGATGAAGGAGTTGATTGCAGCGGTGCGTGAGCGAACTGGAACGGAGCGCTCGGACGCGGATCTGGCGGGGCTGATAACCAAAAAGGCGGCACTTCTCGGTGTCGCGGTTCTGTCCGACTAGGGCTGAAGCCGCCCAAGACGCGACGAAGACGCCGATCGAAATTTCAGCTAAAAGTTGTCGCTCACGGATTTTGAGCCGATGGAGGCAACAGTGACGGACGACAGGCAGGAACGTATTCGCCAACGGGCCCACGCGATCTGGGAGCAGGCCGGCCGGCCCAACGGCGCTCACCAGCAGCACTGGGATCAGGCCACAGCCGAGATCGACGGTGAGGAGAGCAGGCCGAAAGCGAAGGGTCCCGCGACCGGAAAGGCCACCAAGCCAAAGGCTGTCCGACCGCGCAAGAGTTCAGCAAGCTAGAAATAGCGGTTCGTAACACAGCGTTTCGGCCGCGGCACGAAAACTCTGTCCGTGCCGCGGCCGAAAGCGTGGAAATCGATCTCGGCTACTTGCCGCAGTGGTTGTCGTTGACGGTCGGTGAAACCGTGCCGGGAGCCTTGTTCATTGCATCCGGCATCGCGCCCTGCGGGCCTATAGGGCAGTTACGATCGGCATTTGAATTCAAGTCATCAGGGCCCACAATAATACTACCCGTAATCCCGGGATCGACGGCATTCGGCTCGACGAGGTTCGGATCGACCGGGGCAGGGTCGGTGACGACGCTTCTGTCGCTGCCGGGACCCATGTCAGCGTCTGGGTCGCTGGTATTCTGGGCCATCGCAGAGGTGGCCAGACCGGCGGCGAGTACGGACGCTGCGAGAATCTTCGTGAGCATGATTTTTCTCCATTTGTCTCCATTTTCTCGGTTGTTGCCGCATTTGCGACTATCGAAAAAACCGCTCGGGGGTGGTGAAGGTTCCCATAAAATTCCAGCCTGCGACGAACCGTTCGTGATCATCAGAGCAATCCTTGCCCGGTATGGAAACTCAAAAGCGTGCTGGCCACGAGCCGTTGACATGACCGCCATGTCACGGTATTGAACAGGACTATACAGGTCTACTGAACAGGTATTCCATGGCGCGGCGCACGGCTCTGTCGACTCCCGGTACGGGCAAGCCCGAACGGATCGCCACCGTCCTCGAACACGAGATCCGCTCCGGCGTGCTCGGCTTCGGCGACCGCCTGCAGAGCGAGAACGAGCTCGTCCAGCGCTTTTCCGTCAGCCGCAACACCATCCGCAAGGGTCTCGAGGAACTGTCGAGCCGCGGGCTGATCACCACCAAAGTCGGCATCGGCTCGTTCGCCACCTTCGACGGCATGCCGGTCGACGACGC
>NZ_RZSW01000607.1:0-3422 GCF_003997375.1 Mesorhizobium sp. M5C.F.Ca.IN.020.29.1.1
GGTGCTGTTCGGCACCTTCGCCTCGTCGATTTCGATGCAGTCGGGCGCGCCGACCTTCGGCACGCCGGAGCCGTCGCTGGTTTCCTATGGCGCGGCGCAGCTCGCCCGCCGGCTCGGCCTGCCGTTCCGCACCGGCGGCTCGCTCTGCGCTTCGAAGATCCCGGACGCGCAGGCGGCCTATGAGAGCGCCAACACGCTGAACTCGACGATCCTTGCCGGCACCAATTTCGTGCTGCACTCGGCCGGCTGGCTCGAGGGTGGGCTCGCCTCCTGCTACGAAAAATTCATGATGGACATCGACCAGCTCGGCATGACGCAGAAACTCTCCGAAGGTGTCGACCTGTCGGAGAACGGCCAAGCGATGGACGCGATCCGCCAGGTGGGTCCCGGCAGCCACTATCTCGGCTGTGACCACACCCAGGCCAATTTCCAGACCGCCTTCTACCGTTCCAACATTGCCGACAACAATTCGTACGAGCAGTGGCTGGCCGAGGGCGAAAAAACCGCACCGCAGCGCGCCAACGAACTCGCCCGCCGCTGGCTGGAAAGCTACGAGGCGCCGCATCTCGATCAGGGTATCGACGATGGGCTGAAGGAGTTCATCGCCACGAAGAAAGCGTCGATGGCCGACGCCTTCACCTGAAAGGAGCCCGAGTCAGGCGGGGCTAAAGTCGCCAACATCATCCATAAGGAAGTCTGGCGGAGCGCCTTCTCCGACCCGGACAGGAAGGGATGATCCTTGAGCGCAGCATGACGGAACCCATCGCGGCGGCACTTTGCGCTCACGGTCTCACCTTGCGCGGCGGTTTCAATTTTGCAGGCGGCGAGGAAACGCCTTCCGGCCTCTCTGGCGGTGCCGCCAGATCCGTGCTGCTGGTGGGGCAGGCGGGCGCCGCGCCATGGCCGCATTTCCTGCGCTGGAAAGAAAGCCAATCACAGGCCGTCGCCAATCCGCTCGATACATGGTCTCGCGAAGTGATCGGCGGGGTGGCGAACGACTTCGGCGCGCGTGCCGTGTCACCGTCCGACAGACCGTATCTGCCGTTCCAGCAATGGGCGATGCGGGCGGAGGGCTTGCAGCCGTCGCCGCTCGGCATCCTCATGCATCCGCAATACGGGCTCTGGCACGCCTATCGCGGCGCGCTGCTGTTCGAGGACGAAATAGCGCTCCACGAACCCCGCGGCGTGATTCACCTTTGTGACACATGTGTCGACAAACCTTGCCTGAAATCCTGTCCCGTCGACGCGTATTCTGCAGATGGTTTCGCGTATGAAACTTGTCTGGCGCATGTGCGTGGGCAAAACGGCACGCCTTGTCGAACCGGCGGCTGTCTCGACCGCAACGCCTGCCCCTATGGCACTGCCTATCGCTATCCCCCAGAGGTCCAGGCCTTTCACATGGCGGCGTTCGCGGGTCGGTAGCGTCGCCGAATGCCGCACGCAATCTTGAAAGAGGTTGCCTCATTGCGACTTGCCCTGTTGGCCTGCGTGGATATTGATCGCGCGACAATCAGAAGGAGTGGGTGATGGCGAAGCGGGACATTCAGATCAAGACCAGCGACGGCTTGGCAAAAGCCGGGCTGTTCCGCTCGGCGGCCTCGGCCAAGGCCGCAATCATCCTCTATATGGACGCTTTTGGCCCGCGGCCGGCGCTCGACCAGATGGCGGAACGGCTTGCAGGCGATAATTACGCGGTATTGGTCCCGGACCTTTTCTACCGCAACGCGCCCTACGGCCCTTTCGAGGCCAAGACCGCCTTCAGCGACGAGAAGCGCAAAGCCGTCATCACGGGTCTCCTCAGCGGCACGACACAGGACATGACCATCCGCGACAGCGGCGCTTTCCTCGATGCGCTCGATGCCGAAGGCGTTACCGGACCGGTCGGCACCGTGGGCTATTGCATGGGCGGAGCGCGGGCGCTGAACGCCGCCGCGACCTATCCCGGCCGGATCGTTGCCGCGGCTAGTTTCCATGGCGGCAATCTGGCGAGCGATGCCGCCGACAGCCCGCACCGAAACGCTACGTCGATCAAGGCGCGGGTTTATGTCGGCACGGCGGGTGTTGACAGAAGTTTTCCGCCGGAGCAGTCGGCACGGCTGGCCGAAGCGCTGCGCACGGCTGAAGTCGACCATGTCATCGAGAACTATGCCGGCATGGCGCATGGCTGGTGCGTGCCGGACCACAGCGCCTTCGACGCAACGGGCGCCGAGCGCCACTTGAAGCGATTGGCGACGCTGTTCAGTGAAACGTTGGGCTAGCTCGTCGGGGCCGGCGACATAGTCTCGAAACATAGCTCCTGAATACCGGCGGCAGTCGTTTGATCAGGGGGCATGATGCGGGTTTCTCTCAGGAGCAAGATTCTAGGCCTTTGCCTGTTGACCAGTGCGATGGTCCAGCCAGCCTTTGCCGATCAAGCAAAATGTTCCTGCCGCAACCTGCGCAGCGTTCAGGAAGAACTGAAGAACGCCGAGTATGAGGCGATGTTCTTCGCCGATATGGCGGCGAAGCTCAAGGCGGTCGAGGATCCGCTGATCGAGGCGCACAAGAACCCGATCCATCCCGATTCAGACGTTAACATCCAGGACCGATCGTCCAGGGCGCGCGCCGACGTCATGCGCACGTTCAAGCTTCCTCACAACCCGGCCTACGGCTACTCGGGTCCTTTGACGGTGGACATGAAGTTTGGCAGCTGCGAGCAGAAGCCGGCCGATCTAGAGGCACTGCGCGCCGGCTCGCAGTGCAAGGAAATCGCGGACATCACGTTGGCTCACGAGGCCGCGCACAGGGAGAGATGCGCAAGGGAAACCGCTGCGGTCTATTGGGACAGGTTGCCCAGTCAGATCGCCGCCGAAGAAGCCGAACGCTATCGGGAGCAGGCCAACGCCATGCGGGCGCAGCTCAAGCGCATCGTGGATGAGGGGACAATCACCGTGGCAGCGAAGATGGAACCCCGCATCAAGGGTCCACAGTTCGATGTCACCTATTCCTTTGTGATGCCGTCGATCCAGATGGAGGGCAAGAGCTCGCCGGGGTCGGACAGTTGGACGGTGAACGGAAAGGGCAAACAATCCGGCAAGATCAAGAACGCGAAGATTGGCGGCATGACGTGCAAATCGAGCGGGCAACTCAACGACGACATCGATATGGCTCTGGATACGGATGGCTTTGTTATGAGCCTCAAGAGCAAGTCGAAAGGCAGGCCCGGCGACGTAAAGCTTCGCTGCATGGGCGGCTACGGCATGTCGATGCGTCCTCAAGGCGAAGTCGGCAGCGGCGAGGTGTTTGCAGCAGAACGCTTTGCGAGCGAGGCGGACATCTCGCAAGATGTCAGCACGATGCCGTTTGCCAAGATCGTGACACAGGGCGGCATGTCGGTCAGCGGCAAGCACACGGTCACCGTGCGCCTGGTCTGTCCCGGAGAG
>NZ_RZSW01000608.1:0-3419 GCF_003997375.1 Mesorhizobium sp. M5C.F.Ca.IN.020.29.1.1
GGCAAATGCGGTGCACGGTTGCGCGAAACAGCTTTAGCCAACGCCGGAAATGCGCCACTCCAAGGCCGGAGATCGCCAGGTGTGGCGGTAATGGCCGGCCTTCATAACGGGACGTCCGGAGCAGCGTAGCGGACCAGAAGTCGCACATCTTAGCCAGATGGCGCGGCCACGCCTCGGGCTGGATAGCGTCATGAAAGACGGGGCCGAGAAGATCGTCGCGGCGAATCTCATCATAAAAGCCGTGAACCACAAGACGGATCATGGCCTCGTCAAGCATGTCCGGCAACGGGGCACCACCGATGATGATCGTTCTCTTGCTCCGACCATTCGCAGTCATGTGCACGCTCTTGTTTTTCGAAGGCCCAAAGACCTCAAGATGATTTCCACACTCAAACAGCTCCGCAACGCGCCGAGTGGAGTCGCGTCCACGATGGCGTCGATGCATTTGCTTTCAAAGGGAGCCGTTCATCGATATGGGTCGGAATCGCACCATAAAGAAACATTGTCAATATATCTTTATTGGCCAACCTTGTTGATGTCCGCAAATCAGCACGTATCACCCCGCGCAAGAACTGCCGGCGCATCGCATTGTCGTTAGCGGTGCGCCTTTGCGAGGCATCGCTCCCAGGTTCCTGTCATGGCAGCCTTGATAGCAAAGCCGGCAGCCGTGGCTTGAGGGCAGTCGGCTGTTTATATGGGCGCGGAGTGCAGGCTCGCGGGCGGTATGCGCCGGAACGATATCAGCCAGCAGATGCGAAACATTGCGCGAGCGATGACCCCCCAGGACATCGGCGAAGCTGCGGCACGCAGCCCTGGTGACGCGAACGGTAGCATGCCCGCACGACACTCTATCGTTGGGCGGCCGCGTGCTGTAGCCGTGCGATCAGGTCGCGGTTGCGGCAATAGTCTGGCGGATCATCGGCTTGTTGGTGTTCGTCGAGCCAAGTCGAGCATTCATCCTGGTGCCCGCAGGAGCGGCAGCGGTCCACCGCCCGATTGGTGACGGCAACATGGTCCGGAACGACCTTCAATTGTTTGTCGACGCCGAGCTTCTGCATCATGCGGCCCATCAAGGCGGTCCTGGCGTCAACTGAAATCAGGTAGTCGAGAAAACTCATGTCGTTTCACTCCCGTTTCCCGGCAGGTTATTGCCGTGCTGGCGACCGCTGCATTGATCTCGGTCAACAGGAATCCCTCTGATCGATGAAACTGGCGGGCTTGAAGTTTCTGATGCGACCGGTGGTCAATACGACATGAAACGGTTGATGCTGCTCTCTCCGATCAGCGTACGCGTTACGCCGCCGAACGCCCATTCGCGCAGGCGGCTGTGGCCGTATGCTCCGGAGACGACCAGGTCAGCATGGATCGAGCGCGCGAATGTCAGCAGACGATCACCATCAGCCTCGCCGGCGATCAGTTCGGTTCGCGCCATGATGCCGTGGTGTTCAAGAAAGACGGCGACATCGGCGAGGCTGTCACGGATGGTGTCGTCGCGATCGCTATGGATTGTGGCGATGACCACTTCGTTGGCCTTGGCGAGGAAAGGCAAAGCATCGGCCAGCGCCCGTCGTGCCTCCCGGGTGTCCTTCCAGGCGACCAGCACGGTTTTTGCCATGATATGCTCGACATTGCTTGCGGTGATCAGGACTGGCCGGCCTGTGCCGAGTACAAGGCTTCCTATCTCGACGGCGCGATAGACATTTTCTCCCTCCCCGCCGCTGGTAACGATGAGGTCGGCGGCGCGGGCGGAGACGCTAAGAAAGGGAGTCGGGCTACAGACTTCCTGCCCCCATTCGCTGGTGATGGACGCAGGAACCAGGCTCTCGAATTCGGCACGCAGTTCGGCAAGCCGCTGTTCGATTTCTGCCCGCTGGATCTGCATGATCTCGCCTTCGTAGACCATGCCGTCGCCGGTCGCAACGAGCGGCGGGACGTCTGCAGCCGCCAGGCCGATAAGGTGAGCGCCGAAGCGTTCCGCAAGCTCGATCCCCAACTTCACCATCGGTGCAGGAGATGCATCTACGGCCAGATTCACTATAATTGATTTGTAGGACACTGGGGGCGCCTTTCCCTGGAGCGTTTGAATGCGATGATGAAGTGCATCCGCCGGCGCTCGACGCCTTGATGCGAGTCAAAAATCCTAGCGAGCGAGTCGATCGCGACTATTCGGTCTGATTGGTTTTTGCGTGTGCAGAAAGAGCGATGATGATAATTAGACTGCGTGGCGGGTTCGCTGATCAAAGGACATGATTTGGACGACAAACAAATACGTGACTTGTCGACCGACGCTCGCGGCGAAGGGCGCAGCACGGCCGAGCATGAGCGGCTCTCCCTGATGTTCGAGCAAGCCCCGGGGTTCATGACATTGATGCGTGAGCCGGGTCATGTCTATGAGTTGACCAATGCCGCCTATCAGCGCCTGATTGGCCAGAGGCAAGTAATAGGAAAGTCGGTACGCGAGGCGCTGCCCGAGCTCGAAGGTCAGGGTTTCTACGAACTGCTGGACCGGGTGTACGAAACGGGCGAGCCCTACAGGGGTCAGGGCGTGAAGGTCACCCTTCGCAACAAGGATGACGAGCCGGTCGAAGAGCGCATCCTCGACTTCGTCTATCAACCCATCAAGGCGGACGATGGCCGCGTCACGGCCATTTTTGTCGAAGGCACCGACGTCAGCGAGCTCTCTTTTGCAAACGCGGCCCTACGATTGCGCGAAGATCATTTGCGTTCGATCCTGGCCACGGTGCCCGACGCAATGGTCGTCATCGATGAACAAGGCAGTATTCAATCCTTCAGCACGGCTGCCGAAACGCTGTTCGGTTACCAGTCGAGCGAAGTCATGGGTCAGAACGTCAAGCTGCTGATGCCGTCGCCATACCGCGAAGAGCATGATGCTTATCTGCACCGCTATTTATCAACCGGCGAGCGCCGGATTATCGGGCTCGGCCGCACCGTCACTGGGATGCGTAAGGATGGCTCAACCTTTCCGATGGAGCTTTCCGTCGGAGAAATGCATCCTGGAACCGGCCGCTTCTTTACCGGTTTCTGCCGGGACTTGACCGAACGCTACAGAGCGGAAGCAAGAATACAGGAGCAACAGCAGGAGCTTCTCCATATGGCGCGGTTTACCGCGCTCGGCGAAATGGCTTCGACCTTGGCGCATGAGATCAACCAACCGCTCACGGCAATCACGAATTACCTCAAGGGCAGCCGACGGCTTCTCGAAAAAAGCACGGAAGAGAACGCGCCGGTGCTGAGGGACGCCGTCGAAAAGGCAGCGGAACAGGCATTGAGAGCCGGAGACGTCATTCGCCATCTTCGGGACTTCGTCGCACGAGGCGAAAGCGAGCGACAGGTCGAACGCCTGCCGGCGATCATCGAGGAAGCCTCGTCACTGGCCCTGGTCGGCGCAAGAGAAATAG
>NZ_RZSW01000609.1:0-3396 GCF_003997375.1 Mesorhizobium sp. M5C.F.Ca.IN.020.29.1.1
GCCCGGAACCGTCCGGCTAGTTCATTGTCGGGATGACGAATTCGGCCCCGTCCTTGACGCCTGCCCGCGCGCCCGCAACCGAAGGCGAGGACGCGCAAACAAGCAACCGTCCGGCTAGTTCATGGTCGGGATGACGAATTCGGCGCCGTCCTTGACGCCGGACGGCCAGCGCGAGGTCACCGTCTTAGTCTTGGTGTAGAAGCGGAACGCGTCCGGTCCGTGCTGGTTGAGGTCGCCGAAGGAAGACGCTTTCCAGCCGCCGAACGTATAATAGGCGATCGGCACCGGGATCGGCACGTTGATACCGACCATGCCGACCTGGACTCGCGAGGCGAAGTCGCGGGCGGCATCGCCGTCGCGGGTGAAGATGGCGACGCCGTTGCCCATTTCGTGGTCGTTGGCGAGCTTGATCGCGTTCTCGTAAGTCGGCGCGCGCACTACGGAGAGCACCGGCCCAAAGATCTCTTCCTTGTAGATGCGCATGTCGGCGGTCACGTTGTCGAACAGGCTGCCGCCCATATAGTAGCCGTTCTCGTAGCCCTGCATGGAAAAGCCGCGGCCGTCGACGACCAACTTGGCGCCTTCCCTGACGCCGGTATCGACATAGCCCTTGACCCGCTCCAGCGCCTGCGCCGTCACCAGCGGGCCGAAATCGGCGGACGAATCCGTCGACGGGCCGACCTTCAGGCTTTCGACGCGCGGCACCAGCTTTTCCATCAGCCGGTTGGCGGTATCGTTGCCGACCGGGACAGCCACCGAGATCGCCATGCAGCGCTCGCCGGCCGAGCCGTAGCCGGCACCGATCAGCGCGTCGACGGTCTGGTCCATGTCGGCGTCAGGCATGATGATCATGTGGTTCTTAGCACCGCCGAAGCACTGCACGCGCTTGCCGGCCGCGCAGCCGCGCGAATAGATGTACTGGGCGATCGGCGTCGAGCCGACAAAGCCGATGGCCTTGATGTCGGGATCGTCGAGGATGGCGTCGACCACGTCCTTGTCGCCGTTGACGACGTTGAGGATGCCCGCCGGCAGGCCGGCCTCGATGAACAGCTCGGCGATGCGCATCGGCACGCCGGGGTCGCGCTCCGAAGGCTTCAGGATGAAGGCGTTGCCGCAAGCGATAGCCGGCGCGATCTTCCACAATGGGATCATCGCCGGAAAATTGAACGGCGTGATGCCGGCAACGACGCCGAGCGGCTGGCGCATCGAATAGACGTCGATGCCGGGGCCGGCGCCGTCCGTGAACTCGCCCTTCATCATATGCGGCGCGCCGATGCAGACCTCGACCACTTCCAGGCCGCGCTGGATGTCGCCCTTGGCGTCGGCGATGGTCTTGCCGTGTTCGCGCGCCAGAATGTCGGCCAGCGCATCATACTCCCCGGTGACCAGTTCGAGAAACTTCATCAAGACGCGCACGCGCCGCTGCGGATTGGTCGCCGCCCAGCCGGGCTGCGCCGCCTTGGCGTTTTCCACAGCCGCGCGCAGTTCAGCCTGCGAAGCCAGCGCCACCGTGCCGCGCACCGTGCCGTCCATCGGCTGCATGACGTCCTGCTTGCGGCCGCTGGTCCCAGCAACACGCTTGCCACCGATAAAATGACCGTATTCGATCATGGTTTCTCTCCCTGTATTCGTGATGCGCCATTGTCCGCCTTTGCGCGGCCGATGGCAACGCGAGCGAAAACGCAACCGTTGTGCGGTAAATAGATAACGGTTGACTGAGGAGCATCAAATCCCGCAAATGATAAGCCACCTCAAGGAATGACAGGTTGAGTTCCTTCGCGCCCCCCTCTGTCCTACCGGACATCTCCCCCACGAGTGGGGAGATTGGCTGTCATCCCGGCTTTCGCCAACCCGCAACGTTGCAAGGAAGTCGCCGTGGGAGCGGCCGGCCGACCTCCCCCCAAGTGGGGGAGATGTCCGGCAGGACAGAGGGGGGCGCCTTGGAGCGCTGCCGTAATCATCGTCATCCGGAACATCCTCATGAACTGGGATGACGTCCGCATCTTCCTCGCCGTGGCGCGTGCCGGCCAGATCCTTGGCGCGGCCAAGCGGCTGGAGCTCAACCACGCCACCGTCTCGCGCCGCGTCGCCGCACTCGAGGATGCGCTACGCACAAAACTTTTTCGTCGGCTGACCACCGGCAGCGAGCTGACGCCGGCGGGCGAGCGCTTTCTCGACATCGCCGAGCGCATGGAAGGCGACATGATCGCCGCGCGCTCGACCGTGGCGGGCGAAGGCGACGATGTTTCGGGCACGGTGCGCATCGGCGCGCCTGATGGTTTCGGCGTCGCCTTCCTGGCCAAACGCCTCGGCGCACTGACGGCGCTTCACCGCGAACTCACCATCCAGCTGGTGCCGGTGCCGCGTTCCTTCTCGCTGTCCAGGCGCGAAGCCGACATCGCCATCACCGTGGAGCGGCCGACCGAAGGCAGGCTGGTGGCGGGGAAGCTGGTCGACTACACGCTCGGCCTGTTCGCGTCCCGCGCCTATACCGAAACGCATGGCCTGCCCCAGACGCCCGCCGAGCTCGGCCGGCACACGCTGATCGGCTATGTGCCGGACCTCATCGTCAGCCCGTCGCTCGACTATGCGGCCGAGTTCAGCGCCGACTGGCGCACGAGCTTCGCCATCTCCTCGGCGCTCGGCCAGGCCGAAGCGGTGCGCTCCGGCGCCGGCATCGGCATTCTGCACACCTTCGTCGCCCGTTCGATGCCGGAACTGGTGGCTGTCGACATTGTCGCGCCCATCCGCCGCGCCTACTGGTTGGTCTATCACGAATCGGTCCGGCCGCTGCGCCGCGTCCAGATCGTGGCGAGCTTCATCACCAAGTCGGTGGAACGGGAGCGAAGCCTGTTCGTCTGATGATATTCATCTGACGCAGCGAAGTGTGATGAACTTGTTCCTCACCGCGCTCAAAATGCGTGAAGGACACTTCCGATCCTACCGCTGGTATCGCTCCGGTCCGAGGTCGCGGACATTGATATCCGGCACCCGGCTCGAAATGATGTCGGCCAGGACCTTGGCCGAGCCGCAGGCCATGGTCCAGCCGAGCGTGCCATGGCCGATGTTGAGATAGAGGTTGGAGAACTCGGTGCGGCCGATCAGCGGCGGCCCGTCCGGCGTCATCGGCCGCAACCCGCACCAGAAGGTCGCCGACTTCATATCGCCGCTGCCCGGAAAAAGGTCGCCAAGCGAATGTTCGAGCGTGCGCCGCCGCGATTCATGCAGCGTCAGGTCGAAGCCGGAAATCTCCGCCGTGCCACCGACCCGGATGCGGTCGCCGAGCCTGGTGATCGCCACCTTGTAAGTCTCGTCCATCACCGTCGACACCGGTGCTGCGGCAGCATCCTTGACCGGCACAGTGATCGAATAGCCCTTGACCGGATAGACCGGGAC
>NZ_RZSW01000060.1:0-18307 GCF_003997375.1 Mesorhizobium sp. M5C.F.Ca.IN.020.29.1.1
ATGTCGGAATGGCCATTGAGGTATTTCGTCGTCGAGTGGACTGATATGTCGATGCCGAGCTCCAGCGGCCGCTGCAGATAGGGGCTGCAGAAGGTGTTGTCGGCGACCGAGAGCACACCTTTGCGCCTGGCCAGTGCCGCGACAGCTTCGAGATCGACGACGCGCAGCAGTGGATTGGTCGGTGTCTCGACCCACAGCAGTTTGGTTTCCGGGCGGATCGCCGCTTCGACCGCGTCAAGATCGGTGAAGTCGACGAAGTCGACCTGGAGTTTGGCCGAGCGTTTGCGCACCCGCTCCAGCAGCCGGAAGGTACCGCCATAGATGTCGTCGGTGGCGACGACATGGGCGCCGGAATCGAGCAGTTCGAAAATGGTGGCGATCGCCGCCAGACCCGAGGCGAAAGCGAAGGCGGCTGCGCCGCTTTCGAGATCGGCCACCGCGCGCTCGAAGGCGAAGCGGGTCGGGTTCTGGCTGCGGGCATATTCAAAACCCTTGTGCACGCCCGGGCTCTGCTGGCCATAGGTTGAGGTCGCATAGATCGGCACCATCACCGCGCCCGTCGTCGGGTCGTGGCTCTGGCCGCCATGGATCGTGCGCGTCGAGAAGGCCAGACGGTTCCTGCCCGATACGGTGGCTTTGATGGTCATCTTGCGCGGCGCCTCAGATGGTTGATTAGGTCAATGCGGGTTATCAGGCCGATGAATTCGTCGCCATCGAAGACGATCGCGACCTCGTTGCGGTCGAACACCGGCAGCAGCGCGTCCAGCGTCTGGCTGGCCTGCAGCGTGTGCAAATTGGCGGTCATGGCCGTGCGCACCGGGGCCTTGAAGCGGTCCCAGCGGCTGTCATAGGGGCCTTCGACGTGGGCGAGGATATCGCTTTCGTCGACGATGCCGACCAGCTTGCCGTCGTCCAGCACCGGCAATTGCGAGACATCCGAGCGGCGCATGCGGCCATAGGCGTTGAGCAGGCTTTCGTCCGGGCCGACAGACACGATGTCGCCGGTGCGGTGTGTGCGCATCACCAGATCGCGCAGGTCGCCATGCTGCTCGTGCTCGGCGAGGCCCTGCTCGATCAGCCAGAAGTCGTCGAACACTTTCGACAGATATTTGTTGCCGCTGTCGCAGACGAAGGTGACGACCCGCTTCGGCACGGTTTGCTCGCGGCAATAGCGAAGCGCCGTCGAAAGCAGGGTGCCGGACGACGAGCCGGCGAGGATGCCCTCCTTGGACAGCAGGTCGCGCACCGCCAGCATGCTCTGCTTGTCGGTGATCGAGTAGGCCTTTTTGACCAGCGACAGATCGGCATTGGGCGGCACAAAATCCTCGCCGACGCCTTCCACGGTCCAGCTTCCGGCCTCTTGCATCTTGCCGGTCTTGATCAACGGCGCCAGCACCGAGCCGACCGGATCGGCGAGAATCATCTCGGTCTTCGGCGAGACCTCTGCGAAGTAGCGGCCAAGCCCGGTCAGCGTGCCGCCCGAACCGACGCCGACGACCACGGCGTCGACGTCGCCGTCGAGCTGCGAATAAATCTCGGGACCGGTCGTGGTTTCATGGGCGTCCGGATTGGCCGGATTGGCGAACTGGTTGGCATAGAAGGCGCCGGGCAGCTCGGCGGCGATCTTTTCGGCCATGTCCTGATAGTATTCGGCGTGACCCTTGCCGACATCGGAACGGGTCATGCGCACTTCCGCGCCGAGCGCCCGCAAATGCTGGATTTTTTCGCGCGACATCTTGTCGGGCACGACCAGGATGATGCGGTAGCCCTTGGGGATGCCGACCTGGGCGAGGCCGAGACCGGTGTTGCCGGCGGTCGCCTCGACGATGGTGCCGCCGCGCTTCAGCTTGCCCTGTTTTTCGGCGGCGGCAATCATCGACAGCGCGATGCGGTCCTTGATCGAGCCACCGGGATTCTGGCTTTCGAGCTTGATGAACAGTCGGCACTTGCCGACGTCGAATTTGGTTAGCTCGATGACCGGCGTCTGCCCTATCAGGTCGAGAACCGATGCATAGGGCGGACGCAGACGAGACGATGCACTGTCCGAATGGGCACTGCCCGAGGGGGAACTGTCGGGTGCGGCGATCTTATGCTTGCTCATATCAGATGCTCCATGGTCAAGCGACCGCCTTGGGCAGGCTGTCAGCCTATCGTCTTTTCCAGCCGTTTGCAGTCTGAAAGAAAATAGATCGTGCCAATCCGTTGGCCAGACGGGGAATGGGATTCCAGTCTTCAGCTGCTGGTGGTCTCAACCCAAACACCTTCTGCAGCAATCCTTCCCATCCCCTCTGCCATCAACAGATTCTGCCTCACCCCAGCAACCGCTTGCTCAGACGCGCGCACTGGACGCGGATATCGGGAATGGCGTCGATCTCGAAGAAGGTGCCGCGCGTCAGCGGCCCGACCGCGAGGATCTTGGCCGATACGGTGCCGTCGCTGGCGATGACCTCGCAATTGTCTGAGACATCGAGGCCAAGGCGCAGCGGATCCGGCCGGGCCAGCCCGCGGTCTACCAGCGACCGCACCACGCTGTTCGAGGTGGTCGAGATGTCCCTGGCGATGCCGGTGCAATCGTAGATGCGGGCGACGTCGCATGTTTCGAGACGCTGCATGTGGCGCGACTGGATTTGCACGGTGAATTCGTCGCCCGCCGCGATGCCGACGACACGCCCGGCGACAAGCCGGATGCGGCCCGATTGAACCGCCTCGCTGACGCGGGCGTAGACCTGTGGCGCCATGCGATGGCGGTGGATGTCCCACCATGCCTTGGTGTGCTCGACAAAGCGGCGCTTGGCCGAAGACGGCCAGTTCTGCCAGATCTTCTGGTTGAATGGCCTGAGCCCATCGACGACGTCGCGCCAGTCGATGCCGGCCTTCTGGTTTTCCCGGATCAGGTCGCGAAACCAGCCGACAAAATAAGAAAGCTGGGTGCCGAGCGGAATGTCGGCGACGTCGAGCTTGATCGGATTGCCCTTGCGGTGCGGCGAAGGCAGCAGGCCGCGCCGTGACACCGCAATAATCTGACCGCGATGGCCGCGCTGTTCGAGCGACAGGAACGCATCGACCATGCTCAAGCCGGTGCCCAGCACCAGGACTCGGGCTTCCGGGTCGAGCGTGGTGTCGGCTTCCGATCCCATCCTGATCGCATGGCCCTGGCCGGCGCCCGGCTCCTCGTCGTGCCCGGTCGCCAGCACGGCAAGGTGGGCGACGACGCTGGTGCCGTTGGCCAGCGTCACCTCGGCCCCGGACCCGGTCGGCGAGATCGTCAGGCTTTCTTCGCGGATCAGGCGAAGACGCCCCGTCTCGCGAGCCTCGAGCTCGTCCAGCAGCTCCTTCAGGTAGCGGGCATAGACGCTGCGCGGCGCGTAGACCGGCGCCTGCTCTTGGGTTGCCAGGCCGCATTCAAGCAGCCAGCGCCAGAAATTGCCGGGATCGTCGGCATAGGCGCTCATGCCGGCCGCGCTGACATTCAGCACATGCGCCGACAGCAGCGTGGAATAGGCGATGCCCTGGCCGAAATGCGGGCGCTTTTCGATCAGGGTGACACGAAGATCCGGATTGGGCGATTTCAACAGATGCGCGGCAAGGACGACGCCGCTGGCGCCGCCGCCAACGATAACGATAGAATTCGGGACGGTCGAATTTGCGCGCCCGGTCATGAGCGCACCAATTGTCTCGGGAGCCGTCGGTTCCGGCTCAGGCCTGGATTTTCAACGCAGCCGAAAGGTCTTCGTCGCCGGCGATATCGCGCATCTCGGCGAGGCTGCGCTGATCCAGCACCTCGGCGATCGCTTGCCGGACCTCGAGCATCAGATGTCGGACTTGGCATGTCGCCTCGTTGCAGTCTTCACAGCGCTGATACCGGGTGCGGCTGGCGCAGGGAATGGGGGCAAGCGGCCCGTCGAGCACGCGCACGACGTGGCCGATCTTGATTTCATCCGCCGGCCGCGCCAGGCGATAGCCGCCCTCCTTGCCCTTGCGGCTCTGGACGAAACCGGCGTTGCGCAGCTCAACCAGGATGGCATCGAGGAATTTCTTCGGGGTGTTGTTTCGGGTGGCGATATCGCCAACGAAGGCGAGCTGTCCAACCGGCAGCCGCGCAAGATGGACGAGCGCCTTGAGGCCGTACTTGCCCTTTTTCGTGAGCATAGACCGAACGTTTTCCTGTCGTGCGATGGCGCAGGGGCACCGGTTGCGAAGCGCCTGGCGTGCGTCCCACCGCGTCCAAGCCTGTATGACACATAAATTCTAGTAACATGATATACAAGCCGGGCATCGTTGATTTTGCTTCGTTTTCAGCCGTTGAGGCTATTTGCCGGACGTTCTTCCTCCTGCGAGAACGCCAATTGGACAGCCAGCGCTCGACATCATGCTCAGGCGATCGCCGCGATATGGACATCGCTAATCGTTCTCTCAATTCCTGCAATGTCGATAACACTACTATACTAACCCCGAATACAGGGACCGGTTTTCAAATCCTCGGCTATTCGCAGCATCGATTTGCCTGAGGTGGGCGCAAAACAGGAAATGCTTGTTTGTGGCGGGCGCACATTCGCCGGTCGACCGAAACGCCGCCAAACCCTGAGGTGGTTCGAGTGTCAGGGGCGCGAACGGTTCGCCCACACCAGGCCGCCCAGGCCGACCAGCGCAGTGATGATACCGATATAGAGCCATTGCGATTGGCCTGTCATGAAGCTGCCGCCGACGAGGCCGCTGCCCTGCAGCGACCACAGCGCGCCGAGGGCGAGCACGACCAACGCCAGCAGATTCTTGATCAATCTCATCGCCGGAATTTCCTTTCCAAGTCGATCGTCAATTCAGCCATGACCGCGATGGCAAAGCGAAAGGAGGCGACCCGATCGTATTCGCTTCTGCTTGTATATCGACGTCGGATATCGAGACGAAGACCATCGGGGATACGCGGCGACGCGAATAACCTCTGACAAAGTGTTTCCCACCGTCTCCAAACGTGTACTGTAGTCATGGAACCGCCAGATGACTGCCGCATTTCGTGCCACATTCGATCCTTAACGGCCGGGTCTGTCAAACGGAGCCACTTGCCACAGATGACGAAACCAAACCGGACCGCGCTTGTCGCGGCGACGATCGCGGCTGGCCTGATGGTCGGCGCATCCACCTCCCCTGCCGCCGCGCAATGCGGCCGCGCCTCCTGGTACGCGCTGTACTCGAAGACCGCTTCCGGCGAGCGGATGAACCCGTCGGCGCTGACCGCCGCGCACCGTACCTTGCCTTTTGGCACAAAGCTGAAGGTGACCAACCGCAAGAACGGCCGCAGCGTCGTCGTGCGCATTAACGACCGCGGCCCGTTCATCAAGGGGCGCGTGATCGATCTGTCGAAGGGCGCCGCCAGGCGGCTCGGCTTCATAAGTTCGGGCCATACTTCCGTGTGCACCAACCGCGTGTAATGCTTGTAGTGTCCGGCATGAGCCGGACACGCCTTGCCTCGTTACTCCTTCGCAACGCACAATAAGCCGGCTGCCGCCGTTCAAGCCGGTTTTCAACACCTTAGACGAAAGTATCAGCATAAATCACGGCACTTGACGTATTGCATCGCAGCAGTTTGTTGTTAACCTCGCCGCGAGATTCAAGGCTCGGCACTGCTGTCGTCCCTTCGGTCGCAGCAGCGGGGTTCTCGATGTTCTACCAGTTCTACGAATTGAACCACGCCGCCGTGCAACCGGCCCGCTTCTATGCCGATGCGGTGCGTATGTTCTACACCAATCCGCTCAATCCATTCACGCACACGTCCTGGGGCCGCTCGATCGCGGCAACGGCCGAATTGTTCGAGCGCACGACGCGCCGCTACAGCAAGCCGCAATTCGGCCTGACCAAGACGGTGGTCGACTGGAAAAGCGTCGATGTCACCGAAAAGACGGTGTGGTCGCGGCCGTTCTGCAATCTCCTCCGTTTCGAGCGGGCGGTTCCCGCCGGCCGCCGGCCCGATCCGAAGCTGCTGATCGTGGCGCCGATGTCGGGCCACTATGCGACGCTGCTGCGCGGCACGGTCGAGGCGATGCTGCCCCATGCCGACGTGCACATCACCGACTGGGTCGACGCCCGCATGGTGCCGCTGGCGGATGGCAGTTTCGACCTCGACGACTACATCGACTACATCGTCGACATGCTGCATGCGTTGGGACCCGATACCCATGTCATGGCTGTGTGCCAGCCTTCGGTGCCGGTGCTGGCGGCGGTGGCGCTGATGGAAACGCGCGGCGACCCGTTCGTTCCCTCGACAATGACGCTGATGGGCGGGCCGATCGATACCCGCCGCAATCCGACCGCGGTCAACCTTCTGGCCGAGGAAAAGGGCATCGACTGGTTCCGCGACAACGTCATCATGCAGGCGCCGTGGCCGGTGCCCGGCTTCGGCCGTGAGGTCTATCCCGGCTTCCTGCAGCTTTCGGGATTCATGAGCATGAATCTCGACCGCCACATCATCGCCCACAAGGACTTCTTCATGCATCTGGTGAAGCATGATGGCGACAATGCTGAAAAGCACCGCGACTTCTATGACGAATATATGGCGGTAATGGATCTGACGGCGGAGTTCTACCTGCAGACGGTCGACACCGTGTTTGTCCGCCATGCTTTGCCCAAGGGCGAAATGATGCATCGCGACGTCGCCATCGACCCCTCCGATATCCGCAATGTCGCCCTGTTCACGGTCGAGGGCGAGAACGACGACATTTCCGGTCTCGGCCAGACCCAGGCCGCGCACGACCTCTGCATCAACATCCCCGCGGACAGGCACGCTCACTACATGCAGCCGGCGGTCGGCCATTACGGCGTCTTCAACGGCTCGCGCTTCCGCTCCGAAATCGTGCCGCGCATCGTCGACTTCATCACCAGCTATGGCCGCCAGACCCGCGTCGCGGTGAGGCCGAAGCTGGTTCGCACCGCCAAAAAATAAAGAAGTAGCCTTGTGAGTCCCGGATGGCAGCCCAGTTCAAGTCGACCTGTTGCACAATAGCCGCTGTTTCGGCCGCGCGGGTAACCATGTCGCAAATCTGGCCGTTGGTATAATTGACAGGGACTGTAGATCGCCCTTAACCTTTCATTAACAACAAGGGACGAGGGGGACAATGATTTCCTCACCAATGGCGAGAAGGCTGCGCGCGTGCGCCCTGTTAGGGCTGGCATTTGCGGCAGGCTGGTCTACGGCGGCTTCGGCGGGACCAATGGCAACCGGCGGGCCGACATCGCAGCCGATCGGCCATTACGATTTCTGCAAGACCAGTCCGGCCGAATGCTCGATCCATCCGGGCAATCTCGCCCCGGCCACCATGAGCGGTGCGCTCTGGCGCAAGATGCTCAGCGTCAACGCCAGGGTCAACGCCGCCGTCAAGCCGATAAGCGACATCGACATTTATGGCAAGGACGAGGTCTGGGCCTATCCCGCCAAGGGCGTTGGCGACTGTGAGGACTATGTCCTGGAAAAGCGCCGCGAATTGAACCGCTTGGGCGTTTCCTACGCCAATCTTCTGATGACCGTCGTGCGCAAGCCGGACGGTGAGGGCCACGCCGTGCTGACCGTGCGCACAAGCAAGGGCGACTACGTCCTCGACAATCTGGACGGAAAGGTCCGCTCGTGGGACCGGACCGGCTATCGCTTCCTCAAGCGGCAGGCGATCGACAATACCGGCCGCTGGGTCTCGATCCGTGATGGCCAGCCGGTTCTGGTTGGCGCGGTTCAGTAGCAGGCCGTCACTTTGGCTGCTTCAGCGCGGCGCGGATCGATGCTGTGATGCGGCGAAGCTCCGCTTCGTCGAGTTTTTCGATGTTTTCGGCCAGAACATTGGCAAGCTCGGTGGCGGCGGGGCTGAGGCCCGACGTGTCGAGCTTCACCCGTGGGTGCGAGGTGTCCGCCAGCCGCTCGAGTTCTTCGGCATCGTCCCATATGACATTGAAATAGCCGATGATCTTCTGGATCAGCGTCCAGGTCGGCGCGCCACGGCGGCCATGCTCCAGCGCCGACAAATAGGCGGCGCTGACGCCGATCGCCTCGGCCATGGCCTTCTGACTGACACCGCGTTGGCTTCGCAGGGCGCGAAGCTTTTCGCCGAACGGGGTCACAAGTGCATCCTTATAGGGTGCATCCTCATTAGCGCCCACGCCGCAGGCGGACATAGAGCGCGCCCGAGCCGCCATGGTTGCGGGCAGCATGGTCGTGACTGGAGACAAGCGGCCTGAAAGCGGGTGTCGACAGCCAGGCGGGCACGGCGCGCCGCAAGATGCCGTCGCCGCCCGACGACGAACCCTTGCCGGTGATGACCAGCACATAACGGATGCCCCCGGCATGCGCCCGGTGCAGGAAGGAAAACAGCAGCGAATAGGCTTCGTCCTGGCTCAGGCCATGGAGGTCGACGCGGCCTTCGATCGGCAATCGGCCCTTCGACAGTTTTTCCAGCGTCGGTTCGTCGATCACATGCGAGACATGCTGCGCCTTTGCTTTCGTGGCCGCAGCAGGAGCCATCGCCTGGACACGCGGCGGTGGCTTCGTGTCATCACCGACGTCCGGGCCGATAGCCGGGATGTCGCTGGCGGACTTGCCCTTCAGCGGCTTGGCCGTGCGCGCCACCAGGTTCCACAGGACCCGATCGTCCTCGCTCAGCCTGTCGATGCGCCGGGTCATCGCCCCGCTCCCGGTACAAGCGGGCGCGGTATCAGCGCGTAGAAATCGGCAGGGTTGCGGACAACGCCGGCGATCTCGCCGGCCGCATGTCCCGTTCCGGCGAACAGGTCGCCGCGGGCCGGCCCGGTAATGGCCGAGCCGGTATCCTGCGCGATCATCAGTCGCCGGAACGGCTTGTCGTCGAAAGCGGTCAGCGACGGCCCATCGATGTAGAACGGCGTGCCGAATGTATGCAGCAGACGGTCGACAGCGACTGAGCGGCCCGGCGTCAGCGGCACTTTTGCGCCAGCGATCGGCCCGAGTTCCGGGTCGTCGACAGCCGCCTCGCGGAAGAAAATATAGGAGCGGTTGCGCCACAAAATCTCGTCGATGCGATCCGGATGCGCCTTGAACCAGGCACGGACCGACTGCATGGTCACCGCTTCGAGCGGGATTTCGCCTAATTCACTCAGGATCTTGCCGGGTCCGGTAAAGCGCTGGCCGGATTTGGCGGCATAGGTGACGCGGCAAAACCGGCCGTCGGTCATGGTGAGCCTGGCTGCACCTTGCACGTGAATGAAGAAGGCGTCGATCTTGTCGGCTAGCCAGGCGATTTCCAGACCCTTGCCAGCCAAACCCTTGCCGACGAGCGCGCCGCGCTCGATCTCGCCGCGGTCGAAATACTCGACCGGCCCGTTCGGCGTGGCGCGGCCGAAGGCGAAATAGGGATCCATGCCGGGCGGCCGGTTGCCGTCGTCGATGTCGACGAGATCGGCCGGGCGCGACAGCAGCGGCACCGCAAATCGTTCGGTTCGCACCGATGAAGCGTCGACCACCGGTTCATAGAAGCCGGTGACGAGGCCGGTGCCGCCGCTTTCGCCCCCTATGTGCGCCGGGATGAAATGATGCTCGAAGAAGGCGCGGGCTTGCGCCCGGTCGGTTGGCGAAACGGTGCGGGCTGCAGCGTAGGCCTCGGTGAAGGCATTGAAATCGACGCCGAGCCCGCCGGAGCGATAGGGTTTTGTCAGGACATGAAAAGCCGAGCGCCGGAAAGCCGCGAACGCGGCCAGATGGTCGTCCTCGTCCCAACCGGGCAGATCGTCAAAGGATTTTTCGCGGAACGCCTGAGATAGCGACACCGGAGCCTCGCCGTGGTCCGGGCTCAGTCTTCTTCTTCGGTGGCGACGAGCTTCCAGTTCGGGTCGCGCGAGCGCGTATCGCGGGCGAAGGTCCAGACATCCTTGACCTCGGCGACGGTTTCGGGATCGCCGTCGATGACGGCGCCGGCCTTGTCGCGCGTCGCCGAAATTAGCTCGCTGACGATGCGCAGCGTGATATGCGCCTCGCTGCCCTTCATCTCGGCGGAAACGATGTCGGCCTTGTCGATGCCGACGAAGGAGGACTGGATCTTTTCCGATTTCGCCTCGCGGTCGCCGATGGCCGCGACAAAGCCGTCATAGACCTCGCGGGACAACAGGTTCTTCAGCGTCTTGCGGTCGCCATCGGCATAGGCCATCACGATCATTTCATAGGCCATCTTGGCGCCATCGACGAAGGTCTTCGGGTCGAATGCCGGATCATTGTCCTTGATCGCGCGCAGGCCCTTGTTGAGATCGGTGTCAGGCTTGGCGAAGGCGTCGATCGCCGCATAGGCGTCGATTGCCGGCTCTCCCGGCGCTCGCTTGCGCGGCAGCGAGACCACATTCTCCGGCTTCTGGGTGTCGTCGCGCGTCCGGCCCGCCGTATAGGGATCGAAGGGCGGGCGCTCACTGCCGGTGCGGCGGCCGAGCACATTGCGCAGCTGGAAAAAGATCACAACCGCCGCAACCAGAAAGAAAATCGTGCCGAAGTCGAAGAATCCCATATCTTCCGCCAATCAATCCCTACTCCGGCCGGACCGCCCGGCCAGGCAATGGCTGCGGTCGCATAGCGTTCAACATCCAAAGCATATAGAACGCAAGGTGCAATCATTCAAATTAAAGGCAGGCATACCTATCTAAAAGAGCCAGTGCCAGCGGCGATTGCCCGCAGGCCGGCAAAACATGGAAACGATCGGTCAAGATTTGCGCATTTCGCTGCTTCCCCTGTTCATCCTTGCGCTTCCGCTGCTGGAGATCGCTGGTTTCGTCGTTGTCGGCCGCCAGGTCGGCGCCCTGGCGACGGTCGGCCTGGTGCTGGCTTCGAGCATCGCCGGCGCGCTGTTGTTGCGATACCAGGGTTTCGGCGTCATGACCCGGGTCCGGGCCGAGATGGACGCCGGCCGTGATCCAAGCCGCCAGCTCGCGCATGGCGCCATGATCGTGCTGGCCGCGATCCTGCTCATCATTCCCGGCTTCATTACTGACATTTTCGGCATTCTGCTGTTCCTGCCGCCGGTTCGCGACCTTGCCTGGCGCCTGTTGAAAGGCCGCATCGTGCTGGCGACCAATTTCAGCACCGGCGGGTTCAGGGCCCGGCAACGCGACAAGACCATCGACCTTGACGACAGCGACTATTCGCGCGGCGACGACTACAAGCGCGGCCCGGATCACAATTCTCCATGGCGCCGCCTCAAGGACGAGTAGCTCGCCTTGAGGACGAGTAGGGTCGGCAAACGCCTCTGGGACGAGTAGGTCGGCAAACGCCTCTGGGACGAGTAGGTCGGCAAACGCCCCCGGGACGAGTAGGTCGGCAAACCTTGTCTTGTCATGCCGGCCATGGTAGCGAACGCCCGATTTCAATCCGGTCAGCAACGCTGCCCAGGCAAAAGGACAAAGGCTTATGGCCAGCAAAGACGACGCGCCGACCGGCGCGGCCAGTGGCAACGGCGACGCGACGCAGCCCTCGCTCAATGTGCTTGCGCAATATGTGAAGGACCTTTCCTTCGAAAGCCCCGGCGCGCCGAACTCGCTGCGCGGCCGCGACAAGGCCCCTGGCATCGCCATCAACGTCAATGTCAACGCCAACCCGCTTTCGGACAAGCAGTTCGACGTCAATCTGACGCTGAACGCCAAGGCGTCCTTCGACAAGGAAGTGCTGTTCAACGTCGAGCTGGTCTATGGCGGCGTTTTCGCCATCAGCGGCTTCCCGCAGGAGCACATGCTGCCGCTGCTGTTCATCGAATGCCCGCGGCTGCTGTTTCCGTTCGCCAGGCAGATCATCGCCGAGGCGACGCGCAATGGCGGCTTCCCGCCCTTGATGCTCGATCCGATCGATTTCGCGCAGATGTTTCAGCAGAAGCTGGCTGAGGACCAGGCCGCCGGCAAGGACAAGGTGAGCTGAGGCAGATGTTGCGCAGCCTTTGAAGAACCCGGCCTCGCGCCGGGTTTTTTTGCTTTGAGACGAGCTCCTCGATCCTGACAGGTCGGAAGCCGATCGTTCCAGCGGCCAATTTCAGTGGCGGGTCGCAGACCTTGGAGATTACCACGGAACGAAACAATCGACGTTCGCTGCCGATCGCCTTCCTACCCGTCAATCGCTATGCCGCGGAACTTGCTTCCGCGGCGACGCGCAGCCAGAGCGCGTTTTCGCCTAATGTGCCGACCATGCTCGCGTGCGCGCTACGCTCTGCGGCGGTCAGGCGAGAAGGCAGTGCAATCGGCCGCGCGCCGATGCTGATATCGATATCGTCGACGTTTCTCCTGCCGCCGGCCGGCGCCGTGGCGTTGTCGAGGATGAGGGCTGCCTGCTTGCCGCCGATGAGCTCGATATAGACTTCGGCCAGCAATTCCGAATCGAGCAGCGCGCCATGCTTGGTGCGACGGGCATTGTCGATGCCGTAGCGGCGGCACAGCGCGTCAAGCGAATTGGGTCCCATCGGATGCTTGCGGCGCGCCAGCGCCAGGGTGTCGACGACAAGTCCGGGGTCAACGAGCGGATGGCCAAGCCGGCCGAATTCGACATTGAGAAAAGCGATATCGAAAGTCGCATTGTGGGCGACCAGTTTGGCGCCGTCGATGAAGGCAAGAAACTCCTCGGCGATGTCGCTGAAGGTCGGCTTTCCCATGAGATCGGCGGCGCTGATGCCATGAACGGCCTGCGCCTCCGCATGAATCGGTCGTCCTTGCGGATTGATGTAATGGTGGAAGGTGCGGCCGGTCGGGAACCGATTGACCAGCTCGATGCAGCCAAGCTCGATGACGCGGTCATCGCGGAAATCGAGACCGGTGGTTTCCGTGTCGAAGATGATCTCGCGCATCGAATCATTCCGTTGGGTCCGGCGTTATTCCAGCCGAATCATTATGGGAACAAATTGGCAACATATTCCGCCCGATGCAAGCGCGTTAAGCAGGCTTGCCGGCCTTATCCCCCACGAGTTCGGCGACGATCGCCTTGACCGCCGCGCGCGCCGCATCGAAGCCCTGTCCAGTGTCGATGATGAAATCGGCGCGCTTGCGCTTTTCGGCGTCGGGAACCTGCCTGGCCAGGATCGACACCAGCTTCTTTTCGCTCATGCCCGGGCGCGCCAGCACGCGGGCGCGCTGGATTTCGGCCGAGGCGGTGACGACCACGACCTTGTCGACCCGGTCGCGGCCACCGGTTTCGAACAGCAGCGGGATATCGAGAACGACAAGCGGCGCGCTGGCGGCACGGTTCCGAGCCAGGAAGGCGTCGGCGTCGGCGCGGACCAGCGGGTGGATGATCGCTTCCAGCCGTTTCAAGGCTGCGGCATCGCCGAGCACCCGCTCGGCCAGCTTCGTGCGATCGACCGACCCGGATTTTGTGGTTCCGGGAAAAGCCGCCTCCACCAGCGGAGCCGCCTTGCCGGCGTAGAGGCGATGCACAGCCTCGTCCGAATCGTGGACGGGCACGCCGGCTTCGGCAAACATCCTGGCCGTAGTCGACTTGCCCATGCCGATCGATCCGGTGAGGCCGAGCACGATCATGCCTTTCACTCCTAAGTCATTCCTTGGACACCGAGATCGGCGACGATCATCTGCCGCAATTCGGCAGTGACCTCCGGCCTGATGCCGAACCAGCGCTCGAAGCCGGGCACCGCCTGGTGCAGCAGCATGCCGAGGCCGTCTACGGTCTTCAGGCCCCGCGCTTTGGCTGCGGCCAGCAATGGCGTTTCCAGCGGCACATAGACAATGTCGGTGACGATGGCATGGTCCGGCAGCCTGCGGGGATCGGCGGACAGGCCTTCATGGCCATGCATGCCGAGCGCTGACGTGTTGACCAGCAGGCCGGCATCGGCAAGCAGCTCGCCGGTCGCGTGCGTGCCATGGGCCGAGACGCCGGCGCCGAAGCGGTGGCGCAATTCCTCGGCTCGGGCGAGCGTTCGGTTGACGATGCGGATGTCACTGATGCCGCGTTCCATCAACGCATGGATGACCGCGCGGGCGGCGCCGCCGGCACCGAGCACCACGGCCGGGCTATTTGCGGCCCAGCCCGGCGCATGCTCGTCGAGATTGGCGGCAAAGCCATGGGCGTCGGTGTTGCCGCCGCACAGACTTCCGCCCTCGAACCACAGCGTGTTGACGGCACCGATCTGTTCGGCCGCATCATCGCGGTGCGTCGCCAGCGCGAAGGCGGCCTCCTTGTGCGGGATGGTGACGTTGCCGCCACGGTAGCCAGTCGCCTCGACCATTCTCACGAATTCGGCAAAAGCCTCCGGCGCGACGTCGATGGCCCGGTAGCTGCCGTCGATACCGTATTTCGCCAGCCAATAGGAATGGATCTTCGGCGACCGGGAATGCGCGACCGGGTGGCCGGTGACGAATGCCTTTTTCGCAGCCTCAGCCATCGATGGCGCCGAGGTCACGAAGCTTGGCCAGAGCGGGCAGAAGCGGCAGGCCGACGATGGTGAAGTAGTCGCCTTCTATTCTTTCGAACAGCTGGATGCCTTCGCCTTCGATCTGGTAGGCGCCGACGCTGGACAGCGCCTTGGCGCCGACCCGCGCCAGATGGCGGCCGATGAAGGCCGGATCGAGCTTTCGCATGGTCAGGCTGGCAATGCCGACATGCCGCCACAGAACCGCACTGTTGCGGGCCAGCACCACGGCGCTGTTGAGCTGATGGGTCTTTCCCGACAGCGCCAAGAGATGGCGGCGCGCGCCTTCCATGTCGACCGGCTTGTGGAACAGTTCGTCGCCGAGCGACAGCGTCTGGTCGCAGCCAAGCACCAGGGCGCCGGGCTTTCGCTCGCTGACCTCGGTGGCTTTGGCCTCGGCAAGCACCAAGGCGACGTCTTCAGGCGAGATACCGCTGTCTTTTAGTGGCGCCTCAAGCGCGCGCTCGTCGACTTCCGCCGGAACCGCCTCGACCGGCACGCCGGCATGGACAAGCAGCGCTTTGCGGAACGGACTGCCCGAGGCAAGGATGATTTTTTCGGCCATTTTTACCGCCCGATTCCTGACGCTCACTACGGGTGTGTCGAGATCCAGGTCAGGCCGAGGCGAAAATGGTGGCTTCCGAGATCCGGAGCGGAGCGTACTTTTCGTACGTAAGCACCGGAAGCGCAGGAAGCCGCCGTTTGCAGGCCGGCATCACCTGAATATCACACGCCCTAGCGCGTCTTACCGCGCAGGGCAACGATCGCCGCCGCCGTCTCCTCTATTGAGCGGCGGCTGACGTCGATCATCGGCCACCCATGCCGGGTGCAGATCTGGCGGGCATAGGCGAGCTCTTCGGCGATCGCGGCGCGGTCGACATAGTCGGTCGGCTCGTAGGCGCTGGTGTTGCCGAGGATGCGGTTCTGGCGGACCTGAGAGATGCGCTCGGCGGTGGCGATCAGCCCGACGATCAGCGGTTTCGTGGCGTTGACCAGGCTTTCCGGTACCGGCACGCCGAGCACGATCGGGATGTTGGCGGTCTTGATGCCGCGATTGGCGAGATAGATGCTGGTCGGTGTCTTCGAGGTGCGCGAAATGCCAACGAGCACGATGTCAGCGTCGTCCATATTGGCGGGCAGCTGGCCGTCATCATGCTCCATGGTGAAATTGAGCGCGTCGATGCGGCGAAAATATTCGGCGTCGAGAACATGCTGGGCGCCGACGCGGCGGCCGGCCGGCGTGCCGAGATAGGACTGGAACACAGTCAGCACCGGTTCCAGCACGGAGACGCAAGGCAGGCCCATGGCGGCGCAGCGTTCGTCGATACCGCGGGCGAGCTTTTGGTCGACGACCGTATAGAGGATGATGCCCGGCTCCTCCTCGATGTCCTCGAAGACTTTCGTCACCTGCTTTTCGGTGCGGATGAGCGGGTAGATATGCTCGATGGCGCGCGCATCCTTATATTGCGCGGAGGCCGCGCGGCCGGCCGCCAGCAGCGTTTCACCGGTGGCATCGGAAATCAGGTGAAGGTGAAAGAAGCTCTGGGGTTTGTTCACAGGGGTTCGTTCCAAGCTGTGGGCCGATGTGGATAAGGTCAGTCGGAAAGATCGGCCGGTCGGAGGCGACTGTATCAGATGCCAGTTTGTCCACAATTCGATGCGCTGTCGGCTTCGTCGGGCGGCTGGGGACAAGTTCGGGGACGGGCTTTTTTGACTCTGCCTCATCCACAGGCCCGTTTTCTTTGCGCGGGCCATAACGCGTTGACTCAAGTCCGAAATTTCCAACTGTCCCCAATCCCCTCCTATCCGGCAGAAAAAGCACGCGACAATATGCTGGCTGGCATTTTCCGGGGCAAAGCGGGACAGGAGACAACCACCGATACCAACAGACTCTTAGAATCATAAGATTCCTAGAAATAGAATATTTAATTATAGAGAAGCCTGGAGAGGCGAGCGCTGAATGCCCGAAAACCGGATCATGCTGGACGTGTTGAAGGGCAAGGCTGCGTTTCCGCCGCCGCTCTGGATGATGCGCCAGGCCGGCCGCTATCTGCCGGAATATCGGGAGACACGCAGGCGGGCCGGATCGTTCCTCGATCTTTGCTACGATCCCGATCTTGCTGTGGAGGTAACGCTGCAGCCGATAGAACGCTTTGGCTTCGATGCATCGATCCTGTTTTCCGACATTCTGGTCGTGCCGCATGCGCTGGGCCGCGACGTGCGTTTCGAGGAGGGACGCGGGCCGCTGTTGACGCCGATCTCGGCGGCGGAGATTGCGGCTTTCGACGGCGAAACGTTTCACGTGAATCTCGAACCGGTCTACGAGACGGTCAGACGGCTGCGGACAAAACTGCCTGATGAAACGACGCTCATCGGCTTCTGCGGCGCGCCGTGGACGGTGGCGACCTATATGATCGCCGGCCACGGCACCTCAGACCAGGCGCCGGCGCGGCTGTTCGCCTATCGCGAGCCGGCGGCTTTCCTGCAGCTGCTGAACGTACTTCTCGATCACTCGGCCGCCTATCTCATCCGCCAGATCGAAGCAGGCGCCGATGTGGTGCAGGTTTTTGACTCGTGGTCCGGCGTGCTAGACGAAGTGTCTTTCGAGGCCTTTTGTGTCAGGCCGATGGCGGAGATCGTCAGGCAGGTACGGGCCGTGCATCCCAACGTTCCGATCATCGGGTTTCCCAAGGGCGCCGGCGCCCACTACCGGAGCTATCGCCAGAAGACCGGCGTGACGGGGCTGGGGCTCGACTGGACCGTGCCGTTGACGACGGCAAAGGAACTGCAGCGCGACGGCGCCGTACAGGGCAATCTCGATCCGTTACGGCTGGTGGCCGGCGGCAAGGCTCTAGCCGACGGCGTCGACGCTATCCTGAAAGCACTGGGCGATGGACCGCTGATCTTCAATCTCGGGCACGGCATCACGCCGGAAACGCCGATCGCGCATGTCGAGGCGATGGTGAAACTGGTGCGGAGCGCATCATGACGATGATGGGGAATGGCACCGCGGAAGGTGGTGCTGGCGCAATGCGCCGCGCGGCGATAGCGATTGCGGCTTTCCTCTTGTTGGCTGGGCTTCTGTTCCTGTTTGGGCCAGATGATTTCTATCCCTGGGCAAAGGCGATCCATGTCATTGCCGTCATCTCCTGGGTGGCGGGCATGCTCTATCTGCCGCGGCTGCTGGTTTATCATGCCGATGCGGAGAAAGGCTCCGTCCAGTCGGAAACCTTCAAGGTGATGGAGCGCCGGCTGCTGCGCGGCATCATCAATCCGGCCATGATCATCACCTGGGTATTCGGGCTCTGGCTGGCCTGGAAAGGCTTTGGTTTTCAGGGCGGATGGCTGCATGCCAAGATCGCCGCGGTGCTCGGGCTCTCGGCTGTTCATGGCTATCTGGCCGGCGCGGTGCGCAAATTCGCCGAGGACCGCAATGAAAAACCGGCGAGGCACTGGCGGATCGTCAACGAGTTCCCCACATTACTGATGATCGTCATCGTCGTGCTGGTCATCGTGAAGCCGTTTTGACGCCACCGCATCGACCCGAAAATCGGGATCGATTTTCGGAAAGGACGATGCGGAACTCAAAAAGTCTTACAGGGTCCTTTGCGCGTCGAGAGAGACGCGCGGCGCTCACAAAAGGCGGCTTGCTCTTTTAGTCGACCGACGATAAAAGACGGGTCTTCCTTCCCGTCATGCGCCGCCCCATTTCATCGCTTCGGCCGCGCCCGGCATTTGTCGCATCCCGCCGATATTTTCCCCATGCTTAGTCACTCAGAGTCCGTCTAATGATGCAAGAAATGAAACTCACCGAGTTCAAGAACAAGAAACCGCCAGAGCTGATCGCTTATGCCGAATCGCTCGAGGTCGAGAACGCCAGTGTGATGCGCAAGCAGGAGCTGATGTTCGCAATCCTGAAG
>NZ_RZSW01000610.1:0-3387 GCF_003997375.1 Mesorhizobium sp. M5C.F.Ca.IN.020.29.1.1
TCAGCGACCTAGCTGACTTCATGGATTCGCGCGCCGCTTTCCTGGCGCAGAAAAGCATCGTCGAGTTCTGCCGCGTCAGGGCAGGGGTCTACTGGCAGAAGCTGTTCAGCGAGAAGGAGTTCCAGGCGTCGCTCAACCATTCACGCTGGCGCGCCTACCCTGCCTGCTATGCCATCGTGGCGGAAATGGTGGAGGGTGCGCTGCGCGAACCCGCCGGTGTGCGCCAGCGGGGTCTGCCGGCGGCGCTGGAAAAAGTGGCCTTGGCAAGCTTCTCCAAATATGCGGTTCCGGAGGGCTCGCCCCCGACTTTCTGGGAGGACGCCGCCGAGCTCACACGTCAACGCCTCGCCGCCACGCAGATCGGTCCGCCGCGGCCGGTGCGCGAAATCCCCGAGCCGCTGGCGCGAACGGTTTTCGAGATGGTCCCGATCCATCCCAATCTCCTGACCAACGACTATGACTATATCTTCAACTTCCTGAGGATGAATCTGCTGCGCGCGCATGAGGATTTCCTTGCGCAGGCTGACCGCAGCGCCCTCGTCGACGAGTTGCTGGGTGCCGCGCGCATCTGAGCTTTGTTCCGGCGCGCCGATATCCAGGGCTCCCCGTTCGGCCTCGCACCGTCCGAGCGTCGCCGGCTATGCGAACATCAGGTCCCGCACCAGGTCGGGTGCCGACTGGAGGCGCTTGATGAGGCTCTTGAGCTCTGCCTGCTGCTCGCGCGTCAGGGCATTGATCTCGATACGGTTGGATACAGGTATGCCAGCGTAGATGTCATGCGTCTGCTGAGCGAGCAGCAAGCCGATCAGCATGGAATGGCCGGCCAGCATCGCCTTCATGTCGCGCTCGCCGCCGATATCCTGCGCGATCAGTCTATCGAGCCGGGCACGCGTGCTCCGCTCGCGGATGCCGTGGCGAATTGCCAGCGTGCGTGCGGTCGCGACGATCGGAAAAAGGCCATACTTCTTGATGTCCAGCCGGCCATTTTCAAGCTGAAAGCCGCCAAAAACAGTGAAGGGATCGCCGGTTGTCATCTGCTCGCCGAGAAGCTTCGCGAATACCGGCTCGGCGTGGCCACGGTCATACGCATATTCGATGAACTGCGCGGCCAGCGTCGTATCACCGTGAACCGGCCGCAGATCGTAGACGATATCGACGTTGAGCAGATCCTCCGGCCGTAGGCGGCGAACCCAATCTTCGACGCGCCCCTTCCAGGTGTCGAGGCTTCCGCGGAATGCGGCATTCGCGGCCATTACCCCGCCTTTGCAATACGGCACGCCTGAGATGTCGAGCATGTCGGCGAGCTTGGTGCCGAGCTTTCTGAACCAGCTGTCTTCGGCCCCGCCCGGCTCGCCATCTGCGAAGACGATTGCGTTGTCCTGGTCGGGGGCTATCAGGCTTTCGCCACGGCCGCCTGAGCCGAGCACGAGCACGGCGTAGGCACAGGGCGGCGGGCCATGACCTTCGATCTGCATCTGTTGTTCGGCAAGCACGGCAGCGCGGCGGGTAAGCGAGCAAAGTTCATCGCTGATGATTTCCGCCACCGCGCGCGGGTCGATCGCTTCGCCGATGAGCGAACGTACCACGCCCGGCAGCATCGACCAGGTGGCGGCCAGTTCGGCGGCGTCCTTGGCATGTTCGATCGTGTCGTCGAGATCGATGGCAGCGGCGGCGCGCAGCCTCAGCAGGTCACGCGCCGAAAGCACGCCGACCAACACGCCCCCGTCGTGGACGGCGAGGTGGCGAACTTTCAGCCGATCCATGCGGCCGATCGCCCGATAAGCGAAGGCGGCGGCGCGGATGCTTATCAGCGGTCGCGTTGCGATGCTTCCGACCGGCATGTCAAAAGCCCGCTCGGCGTCGGACGATATGCGGCGCAGCAGGTCACGCTCGGTAACGATGCCATACTCCTCAATCGGTCGATCCGGCGTTCCTCGGTCGGACACCAGGACCGAGCTGATCTTGCGCTTGACCATGAGGTTGATGACCTGCCTTGTCGGTTTGGTCGATTTCACCACGACGGGCGGGCTGCTCATGAGGCTGCCGACGCGATGGCGATAGGCATAGGGATCAACCGGCTGAAACGCGGGAGCCTGGGGTCGCGACACCGGCTCGGCCCAGCCGGCGCGATGGCCGGCTTCGAGAGCATCCGAAAGGGCAAGGCAGGCGACTTCGGCCTCTCCGAGTGTTCGGATGTTGCGCTTGCGCAACTTCGGTATCAACCCGGCAAAGATGTCTCCCGCCGCGATCGCATCGCCCAGAGCCGAATGGCGGCCAGCTATCTCCAGGCGAAGCCAGGCGGCGATCGTCTCCAGCGAATGGTCCGCCAGATTGGGATTTGCTAGGGTTGCAAGAAGCCGGACGCACAGCGCCCGAGGCTTTTTCCAGGGCAAACCGGCGCGGCGGCATTCGCGCTCCAATACCGCCAGGTCGAAGCCGATCGAATGGCCGACGAGGATGCGGTCGCCGACGAACTCCTGGAATTGCGCCCATGCATCCGGGAAGCTCCCGGCGCCGTCAACATCGCCATCCGTGATGCCGTGGACGAGCGAAGCCTCGGACGGGATTGCTTCGCCAGGATCGATGAGGAGATCGAACCGAGGTTGCCGGACGACCTTGCCATGCGCGATGCCGATCGCGCCAATCTGGATTACGCGCGCCTTGGTGGCGTCGGGCCCGGTTGTTTCGGTGTCAACGGCGGCAGCCGCAATTGCTATCAGCGGTGTCGCGCCGGTCGCCGGCTTCAATTCCGTCCCCTTCGGCATAGCCGATAGCCTTCCTCTGCCGGATTTCTTGCCGAGACAGCGCCCTGTCGATGCCGGAAAGGTCGATCCTGCTTGCCCTGCAGCATAGAGCGCGCCGGCGGGCCGCGTCGATGGCCGAATTTCATGCTGTGGCGTTCGCAAAGATGCGCCGGCGAGTTGCACGCCCCTACGTCCATACCGAATCCCGAGGTACGCCCGTCCAGGCGGCACATTCGCCTTAAAGTGATTTGATACGGTCGCAGCGCTCCCGCACTGTCGGCGAGTTTGTTGCCGAGGCAGCCGATGGATGAGATCAGGCGGATTGCTGTGGAGTGCATCGGGCGCGCCGTAATGTTCGGATCGCTTGCCATCGGCTGTGTCATGGTCGGCTTCTCCTTCAGCCCGGTGTCCGCATTCCGCTCCGGCGCGTTCCTCACGCTGACCATGGTTCTGGCCCTGATGTGGAAAGCTATGACCGCAGCCAGCAAGGATCCCAAGCACACCGAAGTCTGGCTCTACCTCGATGAGAAATCGCGCCCAGCCGATGGTCCGGCGCGGCGGGTGTTCGGCACCATCATGGGCGACGTTTATAAACTCTACGCCAAGATCGCGCTTGGCGTGGCGGTTGGGTTCTTCCTGGTGT
>NZ_RZSW01000611.1:0-3380 GCF_003997375.1 Mesorhizobium sp. M5C.F.Ca.IN.020.29.1.1
GTGCCGGCGATGGTCGAGCCGTGATAGGCCGTCTTGCGCGAGATGATGCAGTTCTTCTCCGGCTTGCCTTCCAGCGCCCAATAGTGGCGGACCAGCCGCAGTGCCGTATCATTGGCCTCCGAGCCGGACGAGCCGTAGATGACCTGATTGACGTGCTTCGGCGCCAGTTCCGCCAGCTTTTTGGCCAGCAGCACCGGCGTCGGGGTCGAGCATTTGAAGAAGGAATTGTAGTAGGGAAGTTCCTTCATCTGGGCGTAAGCTGCGTCGGCCAGTTCATCGCGGCCGTAACCGACATTAACGCACCACAGCCCGGCCATGCCGTCGAGGATTTCCGTCCCTTCGGAATCGTAGATGAACGGCCCGTTGGCGTGGGTGATGATGCGTGAGCCGGCCTCGCGCATCTCCTTGTGATCGGTGAACGGATGAAGGTGATGCGCAGCATCGATCTGCTGAAGCTGCTTCAGCGAATAATTCTGATACGTCATGTCTGATCTTTCCTCTTGAACCAATCCGGCAATTTGTTGCCGGGGCGGATTCGCTAGGGGAAAGTGGGCGGCGAATAGCCGATGCGGGCGCAAAGCCGCAAAAGCTCGGCGCGAAGCGTGCGCGGCGACGGCGTCACCGCCATCCCAAATGCGCGAAATGTCTTCATCCGAGCCATGCAGCACCTTAGGCGGTCTGATGCGATCAGTTCAAGCCGTTCCGTTCAGCGCCCGTTGCAGGAAGACATACTTCATCGCCGCCTGTGCCGCTTGCGGCCGGCGATCACCGCGCCCGCCATGGCCACCTTCGGTTTCTTCGAAGAATAGTGTCTTGGTGTGGCCGGCAGCCTGCAGCCGCCCGGCCATCTTGCGCGCATGGCCGGGATGGACGCGGTCGTCGGCCGTCGATGTGGTCAGCAACACCGGCGGATAGGCGGCATCGGTCTCGACATGTTGATAAGGCGAATAAGCCGCAAGCCACTCGGCTTCTTCAGGCTTCGCTGGATCGCCATACTCGGCCATCCAGGATGCCCCAGGCGGCAGCTCGGTATAGCGCAGCATGTCGAGCAGCGGCATATCGATGATCACCGCACCGAAAAGCTCCGGATGCTGGGTCAGCGAAACGCCGGTCAGCAGGCCGCCATTTGAGCCGCCCTGGATGCCGAGAATCGCCGGCGTGGCGATGCCGCGTTTCACCAGGTCTTGCGCAACCGCTATAAAATCGTCGAAGGCATTCTGGCGATTGGCCTTGAGCGCGGCCTGGTGCCAGTTCGGGCCGAACTCGCCGCCGCCGCGAATATTGGCCTGCACATAGGCATTGCCTTTTTCCAGCCACAGCCGGCCGCGCACGCCGGCATAGCCTGGCAACAGCGGCACTTCGAAGCCGCCATAGCCGTAAAGCAGCGTCGGCACCGGCCCGTTCTGATCACGTCGCCTGACGACGAAGTAAGGAATCATGGTGCCGTCTTTCGAGCGCGCCTCGAACTGTTCCGAGACCAGGGACGACGCGTCGAAGCGCGCCGGCTGCGATTTCACCGTTGCCAGCGTGGCAGCATTGTCGTCCGACCAGATGATCGAGCTCGGCGTCAGGAAGTCGGTGAAGGAGAAGGAGACGCTGGAGCCGAAACGCTCGGCGTGGCTGATGCCGACATTGCCGTTTTCGGGCAGCGCCACCGGCTGCAGCGACCAGCCGCTGTCGCCGCGTTGGCAGGCGACGACCTTGCCGCGCACATTGTCCATCAGGTTGATGAACAGCCGGTCCTGCGTGCGGGCGATCCCGCCGATCGAGACACGATCCGCCGGCTCGAGGACGGTATCGACGGGTCCGAGCGCATTGGTCTCCATCCAGCGGGCGAAGTCCAGCGAATAGAGGCCGTCGGGTCGGCATCGCGTGCCGCCCGGCGCCGACCATGGGCTGCGCACCCCGAAGACGAGCTGATCCCTGAACAGCATCGTGTCGGTGACGTCGTCCGGCAGCGGGATACGCCTGTTTTCGCCGGAAGGCAGACGCAGAAAGCTGTGCGAGGCGAAGAAATCGAGCGTCCGGGTCAGGAACAGATGCCGCTTGTCGCCGTCGAACTCGAGGGAACCGCCGGCGGCGAGATCCTGCTTCTGCGCCTCGAAGATCGGCGTCGCATCCTCCAGCCTGGTGCCGCGCTGCCAAAGCTTAACCACGCGCGGATAACCGGACTGGGTTTTTTCGTCCTTTTCGAAGGCAGCCGAGACGATGACCGTGTCCTTGTCCAGCCAGCGGAAGCCCGACTTCGAGGCAGGAGCACGAAAGCCGCCCTCGACAAAGGACTTGGTGTCGATGTCGAATTCGCGCATCTCACTGGCGTCGCCGCCATCCGGCGACAGGCTGACCAGGCAGCGGCTGAAGTCGGGATAAAGCCGGCTGGCGCCGCTGAACACCCATTTCACGCCCTCTTTCGCCGACAGATTATCGAAGTCGATGATCGTGTCCCAATCCGGCTTCTCGGTCTTGTAGGAAGCGACCGGCGTGCGCCGCCAGAGGCCAAGCACGTTGGTCTTGTCCTGCCAGAAATTATAGACGTGGCCGTTGAGCGCAGAGCCAACCGCAATGTTGTCTTCGGCCGTCATCAGGTCGAGCGCGGTTTGGAAGTAGGCTTGGTAGGACGGATCACCCTGCAATTCACCTGTTGTAACCTCGTTCTGACGGTGAACCCAGTCGAGCGCTTGCTTGCCTGTCCTGTCCTCCAGCCAGAGAAAGGGATCTTCGTCCGCCGAATTCGCCTGCGTCTTTGTGTTCGACATCGTCAAATGGTCTCCGATAAACTCATCAAGGCTCGGTGTCGCAAACATCGTCTTGCGACGACCCATATTCAACTTGGAACGCGCAAAACGAGCCGTTGCGCTGTTGGCCGCTCTAAGGTGGGGCCTCCTGCCGCCCGCAGGCCACGAGGGAACTCATGCCACATCTGTACATTGCGAAAGAGAAGTTCGGTCCTTTCAGCGGCACTGCGTGGACCATGTACATCAACTGGTCCGGCCTCACCCAATTAAGCGAGGTCGTTTCACTCGATGGAATGCTCGGGCCGGTCGCCCTGGGAGAGGTAAAGGACAGCTACTGGCCCCATATTGTTAACGAGGACTACATGCTCGATTTCTTTGTGGACCTGGACTTCCTCCTTTCGGAGTTGGCGGATCCGGGCGACTTGAATGTCCTCAATGTGATCCGAAGACCGTCGGTTGACGTTCGTTCACTCGACTGGAACGGATTTACCTTCCTGGGCTACGACTTGTTGGATCAAGACGTCTCCATAAGCGCTTTGACCAACTGCGGAGGATTTCCTGACGTGTTTGCGAACACGGAACTGTCTGACGTTGGATTGATACCCGACTTTGATCGTGCCGTTGAAATTCGAGACCATCTACGCG
>NZ_RZSW01000612.1:0-3370 GCF_003997375.1 Mesorhizobium sp. M5C.F.Ca.IN.020.29.1.1
CCCTTGCACGCGCTGGTCGGATTTCTCACCGGCCTGGCGATGATCCAGTTCGAATTAGCCGATTTAAGCAGCTACAACAGCGGCTTTGCCATTGCCTCGGCCGTTGCGCTTGCCGGCATTGTCGCGGCAATCGTGCTGGGCGGACGCGACAGCAGGGGCTTGCGCTGGGTTGCCTATGCCGGCTTCGCCTTCGAACTCGCCATCATCTATGTGGTGATGTTGCAGTCGATGCTCGACACGGCAGGCTTCTTCCTGGCGGCAGCTGTGCTTCTCGGCATCCTTGCCTTTGTCATCCTCCGCGTGGAAAAGCGCATGAGGGCCCCGAGCGTGGAAGGAGCGGCATGATGACCGGTATACGGCTGATCATTTCGGCGGTGGTGCTGGCGCTCATCCAGATCGGCTTCCTGAGCTGGATCATCGCTGGTCGGGCGGCGATCCTGCGCGACGGCAGGCAAGTGCTGCTTAGGGTCGAACCGATCGATCCGCGCGATCTGCTGCGCGGCGACTTCATTCGCCTTGGCTACGATATTTCGCGCATACCGGTGAAGCTGATCGCCAACATTCCAGCCGGCAAGCTCACGAGCGACGACACGCCAATCGTCGTCAGGCTGAAGCAGGGCGCCGACGGCTATTGGCAGGCGACGGCGGCCTGGTTCGGGCACGCGCCGGCGCCGGCAGCATCCGACGAAACCGATATCGTCGGGCATGTGTCCGCGGGGTGGGATCTCAGCGCAGCCACCACCATAGCGCCGGATTACGGCATTGAACGTTTCTACCTGCCGGAAGGCGAGGGAATAGCGATCCAGGACGATATGCGGGTGCGGCCGTTCGGCGTCCGCGTCGCAATCGCAGCCGATGGCGCCGCGCAGATCAAGGCGCTGATGGACGGCGACAAGACGCTGTTCGAGGAACCACTTTATTAGAATTGGCCCGGATTAGAATTGGGAAAGCGTGGCCGCTCGGACAGCATCAAACATGACAACTATCCTGACGACAAGAGAAGACATAAATCTCAGCTCTGTTTTCCGCGTCGCCTGGAAGAAAGACACGGTGCAAATCAGCGGCAAGGCTTTGCAGCGCATCGCAGAGAGTCGCGCGTCGTTCCTGCGTCTTATCGAAACCGACCCTGTGCCGGTCATCTATGGCGTAACCACCGCCATGGGAGAACTGGCGAGTAGGCGGCTCGAACTTGGCGAGCGGGATCGCCATGCGCGCATCAAGGCGTTCGCAGCCGCCACATCATTCGGCGAGCCTTTGCCAGATCGCGTGGTGAGGGCGATCGTGCTCGCCCGTCTGACGAATTTCCTCGAAGGAAATGCCGCGACTACACCGCGTATGGCGCTCGCCGTCGCCGCGATGCTGGACGGCGGACCCATGCCCATGGTGCCATCCTGCGGCCAGGGCGGCGCCGGTGAAATCCTCGCTCTTTATCCGCTCTTTGCAGAGCTTTCGACGCGCTTCGACCTGGAAATCAAGGAACGGGGATCCCTGATCAATGGCTCGCCCTGCGCTGCCGCACTCGTGGCCGATGCCGCCTTGGCGGCGCGCCGTCGCGTTCGCCTTGCCGAAAAGGTCTTTGCGCTTTCGATCGAAGCGTTTCGCGCGCCGCTCGAACATTACGATCCGGCGCTCGACGCGCTTTGGGGCGATGAACACGAAGCAGCGGCCCTGCGGGGATTGAGGGAGTTTCTTGCCAGTACCGGCACCGGGCGCCGCAATTATCAGGCGCCGGTCAGCTATCGCATCGTCCCTCGCATTCTGGGGCACGCGCATCGCGCGCTGGCATCGGCGGAGCGGGCGGCCACTGTGTCGCTCGCCTCGATATCAGACAACCCGGTCTACATACCGCCTGGCGACGGGCATCCGCTCGGGCGCTGCATCAGCACGGGCGGCTATCACAATGCCATGGCAACACCCTCCCTGGATGATCTGGCAGCGATATGGGCCGATATCTGCCTCTTATGCGACCGCCACGCCTCGAAGCTTTTGAACGGCAAGGTATCGCTCCTGCCCGATCTGCTTTTGACGGGGCGGGATTGGAGTGACAGCGATGGTCACGGCAATGTCGGCTATGTGCCGATGGCGATCACGGGCTATCTGGAGCAGGCTAAACTCGCGGCGCAGCGCACCTTCATCCCGGGAACCGAATCGGCCGGCGCCGGCCAGGACGATGTAGCGACGACGGTGTTCCTCGCCTGGACGAAGGAAGCACGCGCCGGCCGCTGCCTCTATGCCGCGATGGCGATGCTGGCTGTGATCGCCTCGCAGGCATTGCATGTCACCAAGCGCGTGGCTCCTCCGGCGCTTCAGTCGTTCGTCGCGGATATCAGAAGCATCGTGCCGCCAGTCGGCGGGGATCGCGTGCTGGGACCTGAACTTGCTAATTTGGCCGAATTGTTCACGGGCCAGGTCTTTGAGGAGTAAGCGGCCTGGAGTTTCACGATGCCCAAATGGCGGCTAAGACCAGAACGGGCCGAGGATGAACACGGCCATTAGGGCAACAAAAAGCACAGCGATGATCACGGCGCCCCACATGAAGACCTTTCCGGTGCCGCGTTTCTCTTCCTCGCGAGATAGGTCTTTCGCCATCGTACGGATCCTTTTGTGAAGGTCGATGACTTAGCAACGTGTTTTGCCGAGGCTGGTTCCCAGCAGTCATCTTGAGCAGGATCAGCTTTCGCAAGGGCCAATTGATGCTCTGCCGAACCGGTCGCACCTGGGAGAACGCGACGTTTCCAGGCCTTCTGGCGAAAAACTTGGTACGATGAAGGGACACGAACCCTACGCTTTCGGCGCTGGAAGCTTAATCCACTTTTCTAGGGGAGCAGTGGTGCGGGTAGAGGGACTCGAACCCCCACGTTCTCACGCCAGAACCTAAATCTGGTGCGTCTACCAATTCCGCCATACCCGCTGGCTTTGTGTCACCGTAACACGTCTATGTCACAAGCTGTGTCATAAGTTCAAGACTTAGATTTTCGAGGTTTTTCGTCCCCCGCGTGCCGTCTATGCCAGTCGCCTGGGCCATTCCCCTGTCGGTGGACCGTGGACTTCACGCCGCGCCACGCGTCGGCATCGCCTCGAACTGACGGATCATATTCAGGGTTTCTTGCAAAGCTGTCGGCCAAGATCAGCATCAGATGGTGCCATCGGCGGCCACGGCGCGGATCTCCCGTCCAAAGTAGGCGACGGCGGCGGGAACGAACTCATCGGCGGTCGGTCTTTTTGCCTGGAATGTATTCACAATTCTTTCAAATTGATTCGGAATTTTTTGCTACCCGTAAGTCACGATCGTAAACAAATTCCGGGTAAGCAAATTCAAAAACTCTCTGAGTTCGTTGTCGCCAAAGTAGCAGGCTATGAAACTGCTGCT
>NZ_RZSW01000613.1:0-3332 GCF_003997375.1 Mesorhizobium sp. M5C.F.Ca.IN.020.29.1.1
CGGCAAGCCGGTCGAGAAGGACGACCAGGTCAAAGGCTTTGAGATCGGCTCGGGTGAGTACGTCGTGCTCGAACCCGATGAGGTCGCAGCCGCTGTCCCCGAGAGCGACAAGACGCTGTCGGTCTTGGCCTTCATCGGCTGTTCCGATGTCGACGACGTGTACTTCGACAAGCCGTATTACCTCGCCCCGCCGGATAAACACGCGGAGGAAGCTTTTGGGCTGATCCGCGAGGGCATGCGCAGGAAGAAAGTCGCTGCCATCGCCCAGACCGTCCTGTTCCGGCGCATCCGGACCCTGCTCATCCGGGCCTATGACGAAGGCCTGGTCGCAACGACGCTGAACTTCGACTACGAGGTGCGCTCGGCGGAGGAGGCCTTCGACAACATTCCCGATATGAAGATCGAGGGCGAGATGCTCGAACTGGCCGAACACATCATCAAGACCAAGAAGGGCAAATTCGATCCGACCAAATTCGACGACCGATATGAGGCGGCGCTTGCCGAGCTGGTGAAAGCAAAGCTCGAAGGCAAGAAGATCGCCGTTCCGAAGCCGGCCAAGCGGGAGAAGGTCGTCGATCTTATGGATGCGCTGCGCCAGAGTGCCGGCGTAGGCGGCAAGCAGCCCTCGACAAGAAAGCCCGCGGCAAAGTCAAAGCCGGCGCGCCACGCAAAGGCGAAGCAGACAGCACCGCGTCGGAAGGCCGGCTGATCGATGGCGCTCGAGACCTACCGCAAGAAGCGCAATTTTTCCGTTACCCCGGAGCCGCAGGGGCGCAGGGCGCCCCGGACCGGCAACAGCTTCGTCATACAGAAGCATGATGCCACCCGGCTCCATTACGATTTTCGTCTCGAAATGGACGGCGTGCTCAAGAGCTGGGCCGTCACAAAAGGGCCGAGCCTGATCCCCGGCGAGAAGCGCCTTGCCGTCCATGTCGAGGATCATCCTTTGGAATATGGCGGTTTCGAAGGCACCATCCCTAAAGGCGAATATGGCGGCGGCACCGTTATTTTGTGGGACAGAGGCACTTGGTCGCCGACCGGCGACGCGCATCGCGGCTATGCGAAAGGCCATCTCGATTTCGAACTTCACGGCGAGAAGCTTGGCGGCCGCTGGCATCTTGTGCGGATGGCCGGAAAGCCGCGGGAGAAGCGCGAGAACTGGCTGCTAATCAAAGGCGACGATGACGCCGCGCGCACGGAAGGTGATCCCGACATTCTGGACGAGCGGCCGGAATCCGTCGCGACCGGCCGCAATATCGAGGACGTCGCCGGCGAAGAGCCCGGCTGGTCGTCCAAGACGGGGCGCATTCGGAAGCGCCGCGGCGGCCGCACGGGGGCAACTCAACCAGAAGAGCGGCCTGCAACCGTAAGCGTTCCCCAACCATCAAAGATCAAGGGTGCCAAGAAGGCAGCGCTCCCCGATTTCGTCGAACCGACGCTGGCGACCCTGGTCTCGTCCGCGCCGTCCGGCGAACGCTGGCTGCACGAGATCAAATTCGACGGCTACCGGCTGCAGGCCAGGATCGAAGCCGGTCGCGTCAAACTGTTGACGCGGAGCGGTCTCGACTGGACAAAGAAATTCGGAAAGGCGGTCGTTTCGGCGCTGGCCGATATCCCCGTCGGGACGGCGCTGATCGATGGTGAACTCGTGGTCGAGACCTCCGCCGGCGCATCGGATTTTTCCGCGCTGCAAGCCGATCTCAGCGAGGGCCGCAGTGATCGCTTTCGCTTCTACGTCTTCGACCTGCTTCATCTTGACGGGTACGATCTGCGTGACGTTGCGTTGATCACCCGCAAGGAATTGCTGGAAAAGATCATCGGCGGTGATAACGCCATCATCAGCTACAGCGGACATTTTGAGGAGAATGGCGCTCTGGTCCTGCAACACGCCTGCCGGCTCAGCCTGGAAGGCGTTGTCTCGAAGCTTCGCGACGCGCCCTACCGCTCTGGCCGCAACAAGAACTGGGTGAAGTCGAAATGCTCTGCGCGGCAGGAATTTGTCGTGGCCGGCTATGTCCCCTCGACAACCTCGCGCAATGCGATCGGTTCGCTCATCCTGGGTGTCTATGATGACGGCAAGCTCCATCATGTCGGACGCGTCGGCACCGGCTACACGGCGGCGGTTGCCGAGAGCCTCTTCAAGAAGCTCGAGCGAATACGCATTCCGTCAACCCCGTTCGACGAACGGCTGACCGCCGAGGAGGCTCGGCAAGTCCGCTATGTCAGGCCGGAACTCGTCGCCGAAATCGAGTTCCGGGCGTGGACCGCCGACGGCAATCTGCGCCACGCCTCATTCCGCGGATTACGCGAAGACAAGCCGGCGAAGGAGATCGTCCGCGAAACGCCGAAGACGAGCAAGGCAGCACCCAAACTTCAGCGTCGGAGCGTCAAGCTCACCCATCCCGATCGCCTCTACTGGCCGGACCAGGGCGTGACCAAGGAAGGCCTCGCCGATTATTATGCCGAGGTGTGGCGCTATGCGTCGCCCTACATCGCCGGCCGCGCGTTAGCGCTGGTGCGATGTCCCAACGGGATTTCGGGCGAGCAGTTCTTCCAGAAGCATGCCTGGAAGGGGCTCAACCCCAACATTGTCCTGGTTCACGACCCCAAGGATCCGCCCGACGAGCGGCTGATCAGCATCAATGATCTCGATGGGCTGATCGGTCTCGTCCAATCGGCGGCGCTGGAGATCCACCCCTGGGGTTCGATGGTAAGCGATTGGGAGCGTCCGGACACGATCATCATGGATCTCGACCCTGGCGAGGACGTGAGCTGGGAGGCGGTGATCGAAGCCGCCGTCGAGACCCGCGACCGGCTGAAGAATGCAGGGCTTGTCCCCTTCATCAAGACCTCCGGCGGCAAGGGTCTGCACGTTGTGGCGCCGTTGAAACCGAAAGCGGAATGGCCAGCTGTGAAAGCCTTCACCAAGGCGATTGCCGACTCCATGGCCGCCGACAGTCCCAACCGCTACGTCTCGACCATCACAAAATCCAAACGGCGCGGAAAAATCCTCGTCGACTATCTGCGAAACCAGCGCGGTGCGACCGCAGTCGCACCCTATTCGACAAGAGCACGACCGGGTGCGGCGGTGTCTATGCCGCTTGCATGGGACGAGCTCGGACCCGGCATCGGACCGGCCTATTTTACCGTCGAGAACACACCGACCCGGCTTGCCTCACTATCGTCGGATCCCTGGCAGGATTTCCGAGCTGCCGCAGCGCCGATCGAAGATCGTGCAAACCGACGCAAGAAAGCGGCTTGAGGAGGGCATTGCGAAGATGCATGCATCCGAACAAATCAGGCGATCTGCTCAAACGTGCATTGTTCCGGAG
>NZ_RZSW01000614.1:0-3332 GCF_003997375.1 Mesorhizobium sp. M5C.F.Ca.IN.020.29.1.1
GAAGCGGTCCGGCGTCGAACGCCGCCTGATCGTTTTCGCCGAAGCCACCATTTCTGAATTCCGTGTCTTCAAGCCCCATGTCCAGCGGTCGTTGCGGCGAGCGGGAGGCGTCGAAACCGGCGAAGCCGGAGGCCCGGTAGGCCGCTTCGTAGCTGCGATGGCCGTTTGCCGGACCGGCATGGGCATAGGACGCCGCGCCCGGCCGGAACGCCGCCATCATGCCGGCCGCCCGGGTGGTGGCGGCACGGATGCCGGCATTGGCCAGCGCCTCGCGGATGGCGCCGACGATCAGCCCGCGCACCAGCCCCGGATCGCGGAAGCGGACATCGGCCTTGGCCGGATGGACATTTACGTCGACGATGGCCGGATCGAGCGTCAGGAACAGCACCGTCACTGCATGGCGGTCGCGCGGCAGCACGTCGGCGAAGGCGCCGCGGATAGCGCCGGCGATCAGCTTGTCGCGGACCGGCCGGCCATTGACATAGGCGTACTGCTGCAGCGCATTGGCGCGGCTGAACGACGGGATCGAGACGTGACCGGCGAGATGCACGCCGTCCCGCACGGCGTCGATGGCAATGGCATTCTCCGGAAAGTCGGCGCCCATCACTTGCGCGACGCGGCGCAGCCGGCCTTCCGGGCTGTCGTCGGTCGCCGGCAGTTCCAGCGTCGAGCGGTCGGAACCGGCCAGCGTGAAGCGCACGGCGGGAAAGCGATGGCGATGCGCTTTATCACATCGCTGGTCGCCGAGCTTTCGGCGCGCTCGCCCTTCATGAATTTGAGCCGCGCCGGCGTGGCGAAGAACAGGTCGCGCACCTCAATCGTGGTGCCGCGATTGGCGGCCGCCGGCCTGACGGCGGACACGCGCCCGCCCTCGATGCCGATCTCGGCGGCGCTGTCACCGTTGGCCGTGCGCGAGCGGATCGACAGCCGCGCCACCGAGCCGATCGACGGCAGCGCTTCGCCGCGAAAGCCGAGCGAGCGGATGTCGTGAATGTTGTCGGCGAGCTTCGAGGTGCAATGGCGTGCGATCGCCAGCGCCAGTTCATTCTCCGGGATGCCGCAGCCGTCGTCGGTGACGCGGATCAGGTTGAGCCCGCCGCCGGCGGTGACGATCTCGACTCGGGCAGCGCCGGCATCGAGTGCGTTCTCGACCAGTTCCTTGACCACGCTTGCCGGACGCTCGATGACTTCGCCGGCGGCGATCTGGTTGATCATCGTTTCGGAAAGCTGGCGGATGGGCATGAAGGCACTATACGCGGATTCGCCGCCCATGCGGGAGAGGCAGAATTGAGGAATCCGCGCCGCCCACCGCACTCCTGCATTTCACGTCATCAGCCTGGGCAGTGCTGCCGCCAGCGCATCGACGGCCAAACGGACCTTCAGCGGCAAGTGAGGCGTCTGCAGCCATAGCGCATAGGCGTCGTAAAGAAATCCCGGCTGTTTCGGCAGCAGCACGAGAAGTGCGCCGGCCTGAATGTGTTCACGGACCAGCCAGTATGGCAGCCAGGCAAGCCCCATGCCCGCTGCCGCGGCATCGGCGATCGCAGCGAGGTCGTCGAGCCGCAAGCGGCTGACCGGCATGACCTCCAGTGCGGCCTGATCATCGCGCGGAAACAGCCACGGTTGAACGACACGGCCCGAACGGCGGTAGATGATGGCCTGGTGGCTGCCGAGATCCCCTAGCTGCCGTGGCCACCCGTGCATCTCGAGATAGGATGGCGACGCGCAGACGACCATGCGCTGGCGCGCGATGCGCCGGGCGATCACGCCGGGCTGATCCTCCAGATTGCCGGTCCGGATGGCAAGATCGCAGCCATCCTCTGCAAGATCGGCGATGGGATCGCTGAACGACAGGTCGAGTTCCAGAGCAGGATATCGCTGCGCAAGCTCCAGCAGGATCGGGGCTACGCAGCGCCGGCCGAAATGCACAGGCATGATGACGCGCAGCTTTCCGCGTGGTTCGGAGAGTTGATCGGCCGCGAGTGCATCTGCAGCCTCGGCTTCAGCGAGCACGAGCCGGCAGCGCTCATAATAGGCGCGCCCGAAGTCTGTCAGGCTCTGGCGGCGAGTGGTCCGGTTGATGAGGCGCACACCCAGACGCTCTTCAAGAAACCGGACATGCTTGCCGATCATCGGTCCGGACAGATCGAGAGCGGCAGCAGCCGCCGCGAACGAGCCCAGATCAACGGCTTTGACGAACACGGCCATGCTGGTAAGGCGATCCATATTCAAAACTCTCAGTTTCTACTGTCTTGCCCAAGCAGCTATTTATCTGCCAGGCGGCTGTTGGCATAGCGTATTCGGTTCAAATATTTTGGAGTTATGGCCGGATGGCACGCGTTGTTCGTTTTCATCAGCATGGTGGTCCCGAGGTTCTGCGCATCGAGAATGTCGATACTCCCAGGCCTAGTCGGGGCGAGATTCAGATCCGGGTCAAGGCGTTGGGGCTCAACCGGGCCGAGGCGCTGATGCGGTGGGGCACCTATATCCAGACGCCGCCATTGCCTTCCGGTCTTGGCCTTGAGGCAGCCGGTGTCGTCGAAGCGGTCGGCGAAGGCGTGGGCGGTTTTGCGCCAGGTGAGGCCGTCAGTGTCGTGCCGCCACTATCGATGGCCCGCTGGCCCGCCTATGGTGAGATTGCCACATATCCCGCCCACCTCGTGGTCAAGCACCCGCCATCGCTCAGCTGGGAAGAGGCGGCAGCCGTCTGGACGCAGTATCTCACCGCCTATGGCGCATTGATCGACATTGCCAAGCTCAGCAGGGACGATTTTGTCGTCATTACCGCGGCATCAAGCAGTGTCGGACTCGCCGCGATCCAGATTGCCAACATGGTTGGCGCGACCCCGATCGCGGCCACGCGGACATCTGCCAAGAGAGAGGCCTTGCTCGAGTTCGGCGCCGCCCATGTTATTTCTTTAGCGGACGAAGATCTGGAAGCCCGGCTGAAGGACATCGCCGGCCCGGAGGACATCCGAGTGGTGTTCGACGCAGTCGGCGGCCCGATATTCGCGCCCCTGACGGCGGCGATGGCACGGGGTGGCATTCTCATCGAATATGGCGGCTTGAGCCCCGAGCCAACGCCGTTCCCGCTATTCGCCGTGCTGGCCAAGACGCTGACACTGCGCGGCTATCTGGTCCACGAAATCACTGGCGATCCGGCGCGGTTGGAGGCCGCCAAGACGTTCATCCTTGACGGGTTGATGTCGGGGTCGCTTCGGCCGGTGATCGCCAAAACCTTTCCATTCGAGCAGATCGTCGAGGCGCATCGGTTTCTCGAGTCGAACGAGCAATTCGGCAAGATCGTCGTGACGATCTGACGAGCATTAATG
>NZ_RZSW01000615.1:0-3331 GCF_003997375.1 Mesorhizobium sp. M5C.F.Ca.IN.020.29.1.1
CAGAACGTGCGCGACCTCGTCACCTGGATCCTGCGCGACACGCCGGGCTGGAACCGCCAGTATTTCGAGTCGGCGATCAAGAGTGGCGAGAACATCCCGGTGCAGGTCACCAATCCGGTGCCGGTCTATTTCCTTTACATCTCGGCCTGGTCGACGGGGCCTGGCGTCGTGCAGTTCCGCGACGACATCTACGGGCTCGACGGAGCCAACGAGCTGCAAATCACCTCTGCGCTCTAAGCGACTGATCTTTTTGCTGAAAGGCCGCCGGTGAGGGCGGCCTTTTGTATCCGGCTGGAGGGCGCGCTTCGCGCCGGGTCCGGAAAGCGCCGTTCGGTATAGAGCCATGCAAGTCGCCACGCGCTCAAGGCGCGGTGCTCGCCATGTTTCGCAGCCGTGAGATCAACGACCATACGAAGCAGGCGCTGCTGACCGAGATCACGCTCACCGAGGCGTTGCTGAACGGCCGGCAGGCAAGAAAATAGGTGGCTCTTTGGCCTGGCTGCCGCAATCCGACCAGCAAATTTCGCGCCGCAAACGTGGCGGGGCGAAATCAACTGTGTTAATGGCGCGGCAGACCCCCGGACAACAAGGATCTCAAGGATGGCAACAGCAGCGGCAGTGTCGAACAAATTCGAATCCTTCTTCGAAACCACGCTTGCCGATGCCGACCCGGAGATTTTCGGCGCGATCCGCAACGAACTCGGCCGCCAGCGCCACGAGATCGAGCTGATCGCATCGGAAAACATTGTCTCCCGCGCCGTGCTGGAAGCGCAGGGGTCGATCATGACCAACAAATACGCCGAGGGCTATCCGGGCAAGCGCTACTATGGCGGCTGCCAGTTCGTCGACGTGGCCGAGGAACTAGCCATCGAGCGTGCGAAAAAGCTGTTCGGCTGTAACTTCGCCAACGTCCAACCGAATTCCGGTAGCCAGATGAACCAGGCGGTGTTCCTGGCGCTGCTGCAGCCCGGTGATACCTTCATGGGTCTCGACCTGAACTCGGGCGGGCATCTGACCCATGGCTCGCCGGTCAATGTGAGCGGCAAATGGTTCAAGGTCGTTTCCTACGGCGTGCGCAGGGACGATCATCTGCTCGACATGGATGCGATCGAGAAGACCGCCCACGAGACCAAGCCGAAGCTGATCCTGGCCGGCGGCACCGCCTATTCGCGCGTCTGGGACTGGAAGCGCTTTCGCGAGATCGCCGACTCGATCGGCGCCTATCTGATGGTCGACATGGCCCATATTGCCGGCCTGGTCGCCGGTGGCGTGCATCCGTCGCCGCTGCCCTATGCCCATGTGGTGACCACCACCACGCACAAGTCGCTGCGCGGCCCGCGTGGCGGCATGATCCTGTGCAACGACGAGGATATCGCCAAGAAGATGAATTCGGCCGTGTTTCCGGGCCTGCAGGGTGGCCCGCTGATGCATGTCATCGCCGCCAAGGCGGTGGCCTTCGGCGAAGCGCTGAAGCCAAGCTTCAAACTCTACGCCGAGAGCGTTGCCGCCAATGCCAAGGCGCTTGCCTCCAGCCTGCAGGAAACCGGTCTCGACATCGTCTCCGGCGGCACCGACAACCATCTGATGCTGGTCGACCTGCGCCCGAAGAACGCCACCGGCAAACGCGCCGAGGCAGCGCTTGGCCGCGCCAACATCACCTGCAACAAGAACGGCATCCCTTTCGATCCCGAAAAGCCGTTCGTCACCTCGGGCGTGCGGCTCGGCACGCCGGCCGGCACCACGCGCGGTTTCGGCCAGGCCGAGTTCCGCGAGATCGGCAAGCTGATCGCCGAGGTGCTGGACGGGCTCAAGGCCGCGAATTCCGACGAGGGCAATGCAGCCGTCGAGGCAGCGGTGAAGGCGAAGGTGGCCGCGCTGACGAATCGTTTTCCGCTCTATCCCTATCTCGGTTGAGCTCACGCAAAGTGTCGTCCCTTATCAGCCGGAGCACTGTTTCAGTGGGGACGGAGTCCGGACAGGAGCCTTGGTGATGATGCAGATTTTCCGTGTCGCTGGCTTTGCCGCGCTTGCCGTGTTGGCGACACTGACCACCTTGCCGCTGTCTGCTTTGGCACAGTCTGCGCCCACCCCAGCCGCACCGAAGACCGAAACCTTCGGCAAGTGGTCCACCACTGTGGACGAGATCGATACCGGTGAGGATCTGCGCAAGACCTGTGTCGCCTCGACCGCCTTTCTCGACGCGAGCGGTGCCAGCGGCACCCTCACGCTCGCCATCTCGAATGGTGATGCACTGCCGCCCGATGGCTATCCAACCCTTGTCATCGCCATGAGGAACAAGGACTTGCCGACTGGCGAGAACATTCCTGCGGTGTTCGGCGACAGCAACGGCAACATCAAGGGGACCGTCAATGCCCTTGCCGGCGGACGATGGATGATGAACAACAAGATCGAGATCAGCCTGGCGCTGCTGCGTGCCATGCGCCGCGCCAGCGCACTCGATGTGATCTTCGCCGACACACCGGTCGCGACGGTATCGATGGACGGCTTCACAAAGGCCTATCGCAGTCTCGGCGTGTCATGTGGATTCCCAACCGTCGACGTCGCGCCGTAATCGGCCGGTGTTGCCGTCTGGTATGATGCTGGCAATTTTCCTCGCGCCTCGCTATCTCTGAGGCGCGAGAGGCCACCCCGATACTTTGCCATCGCGGCAAAAACCTCTAAGCCTTTCGCTCCACAAGAATCGCGAACACAAGGCTGTCCATGCGCTGTCCCTACTGCCAGTCCGAAGATACGCAGGTGAAGGATTCGCGCCCCGCCGAAGACGGCGCGGCGATCCGCAGGCGGCGCGTCTGCCCCGATTGCGGCGGCCGCTTCACCACCTTCGAGCGTGTGCAGTTGCGCGACCTCGTGGTGGTGAAGAAGTCCGGACGCAAGGTGCCGTTCGACCGCGACAAGCTGCTGCGCTCGGTCGAGATCGCGGTGCGCAAGCGCAATGTCGATCCCGAGCGCATCGACCGCGCGGTGACCGGCATCGTGCGCCAGCTCGAAAGTTCGGGCGAGACCGAGGTCGCCTCGGGCGAGGTCGGCCGCCTGGTGATGGAGGCGCTGAAATCGCTCGACGACGTCGCCTATGTGCGCTTTGCCTCGGTCTATCGCAATTTCCGCGAGGCCAAGGATTTTCACGAGGTGCTGGGTGAGCTCAAAGGTGACGAGCTCAAGGAAGAGGACGCCGGCTGAGCATGGCAGGGCCCGGGCGCAGCCAAGCCGAACAAGAGGGTCTTGATCGCCGCTTCATGGCGGCAGCACTCAGGCTGTCGCGCAAAAATGGCGGGCGGACCGCCACCAACCCCTCCCTCGGCACGCCGATCGT
>NZ_RZSW01000616.1:0-3331 GCF_003997375.1 Mesorhizobium sp. M5C.F.Ca.IN.020.29.1.1
ATGGTATTCAGCACGGCTGCCGAGTTCCAGGAGGCGAAGGGCTTCGGTGCCGTGGAACTGGGATTGCAAACTCTGGGCAAACTGGAACGCTTCGTCGCATCCCGCTGAAATGCTGCGACTTCCCGTCGGCTCGAATTAGGGGTTGTGGACGAGGTCCTCATCCATGTCGCGCCCGTTCTCATCGGCGACGGCATCCGCCTCTTCAGCCAGAACGGCATGGAGCCGGTCAGGCTGGAGGAGACCGAGGTCCCGGAACCGGGGCGGATCACCAACATGCGCTTCCGCTTCACGGGATAGGGCCGAGAATTCACAAAGGGGATACACGCAAAGGCGGGTTCTATGAGAAAACTGATCATATGGGACATGGTGACCGTCGACGGCTTCTTCGAAGGTCCGGACAGGGACATCAGCTGGTTCGTCTTCGAAGAAGAACTCGAGAACTACATTCGTGAGACCCAGGAAAAGGCCGACACGCTGATCTTCGGCCGCGTGACCTACGAGCTCATGGCAGCCTATTGGCCGTCCGAGCAAGGCTGGATCGCGGACTTCATGAACAAGATCGAGAAGGTGGTCTTCTCGCGCACGCTGAAAAGCGCCGACTGGAACAACACGACGCTCTTCAACGGCAATGTCGCGGAAGAAGTCTCCAAGCTGAAGACCAGGGACGGCGGAGACATCTTCGTGTTCACCTCGGGATCAACCCCGTCATTCTCGGGAGAGGCACGCCGCTCTTCAAGGGCGGCCCGAACCGGATATCCCTGAAGCATCTGGAGACGAGGACGCTCAAGTCAGGTGTTGTCATTCTCCACTACGCGCCGGAAAGCAGACAATGACGATTGATCGGCCGATGAGCTTCGGGCCCTCTGATCAGAAGTCTGCACCTGACTCCGCAGCGGTGCGCGGAATGCCAACGGAGCAGGAACGAGTAACTCCGCCCTGAATTGCGTCAGGTGCGAAATCCTAGAGCGGTTCATCGTTTCACAGAAACGCCGAACCGCTCTATCTCTTTGTTTTTGCGCAATTCCGAACGGAAAACCGTTCACACTTTTCCTGGAATTGCTCTATGCGAACAAGCCGACTGCCCGATCGTAAAAATGGTCGAGAGCGCAGCGCCTGGCGGCAATCCGGGCGGCTTCAAGCAATTCCTCGCGACACGAGGCGCCGTCCTTGTAGGTTGCGATGACCACCCGCGCGATCATTTGGGCGTCCTCGTTGTCAAGCTCCGTTTCGCCGGACCGCAAAATTTCCCGAACCACACCCCTCAAGAGATCCAGTTCAATGGTTGAAAAGACGCCCATATCGGGCGCGGATGTGCACTCCACCGCCATCTGAATTCCTCCCGTCGTCACGATATCAAACACGTGAGAGATTACAACTAAAGTATTAGGCAACCGCTTCGGAGATCGTTCGACACCCGAACACCGCTGCAGCCCTTGCTATGCCGCATTTGCCCAAGTGCCGCGAAATGCTTTTCTCACGTTAGGCAAACAGACGTGGTGCGACCTCATTGCCGATCGATTAAGAGATGAAGGCAAATATTAGCGTTTGAGGCGGTTGCCGGACGCAACCCCTTACTGAAACAGGTTGCGCCGTATGACGTGCAAACGTCGCTAATGGGATCAGACCGGCTATCGGTGGAGTACTCGTGAAGAAGACTGTCGTTAGGGTTGTCTGTGCCATCGGCCAAGCGGGGCAGCTCGGCCTCGATGGTGGCCTTCCGTGGGAAGGCAACCGGTCGCCCGAGTTTGTCGCTGACGTTGCACGATTTTTCGACCTCACCAGAGGGCACGTCTTGCTCGCCGGTCCCAAGACGATCGCAAGCATTCCGGATTTTGCTCGCCCGGATCGGGAACTTGTCGTCGTTCGCTCCAGCATGGATCCGGAGGACACGCTCCGGCGCTTTGCCGGCCGTGTCGTCTTCATCGGCGGCGGTCCACCGGTGTGGGACGCCTACGCGCGCTTCGTCAGCCATTGGGATGTCACCCGGCTGCCGTATGACGGGCCGGCAGACCGCTGGTTCGACGCAAGATGGCTTACGGGAGGTGGCAACGTTGCCAGAAATCACCGCGACCAATGAAGGCTCGGATGCTGACGCCCGCTACGAACATGTAGGTGTTGGAGCCGAATGGTATTAACCTGCGCGGTCTCGGGCTTCAGCGAGCTGGCAAACGCATGGATTTCAGCACCTTCTCAGGGCGAGGCTATTTCCTCATCGGCGGCCTCATCCTGGTCGGCGCCGGGCTTCTGATCCTTTCGCTGATCGTCAATGCTCGTGTGGCACACAATGTGCGCCACGACATACGTCATCGTGAGAAGCTGCTGGAATATTATCGCAACATCTTTTCCCAGCTCGGTGTAATCCTGATCGGTATTGGCGTTTCTCTGTTCATCTTCTTTTTCCAGCAGAATTATCAGGACCAGCGCAAACGCGAAACGGAGCTCCAGCTGGTTCTCGCCAAACTGGCCGCGCGCATTGCGCGCGGTGCCGCCGTCGTCGAATACCTCAGCGAATTCGATGCGCTGCTGGATGATGGCGGGCCCTACATCAGCCCGGAACTCGGTGGAACGAATGACGCGATCAGCGCGCACGGGGCGGAACTCGGCAAGCAGGTCGCCGAGATCCTTCTGGTTGAGCGCGATGTTGAGGTTCAAGGGTTCGAGATCCTGAACCTGTCGCGCGATTTCGAGGCATCGTTCGTCGTCAACGAACTCGATCCCGCGCTGTGGTTCAACATCGTCCGGGATGAGAGCGAGATCAAATATGCCACCACTCAGCTCGCCCTCGACTACAAGGACCTGCAGGATGCGATCGGCGGAGACTCGATCGCGGTTGCGATCGCAAATCCTGAAAAGGAGGCAAAGATCAAGCAGGAGGTGCTCGACATCTTTTATGATGCCGACCTCTTGCGCCAGCGCAGCAGGAGACTTCTCGGCCGTGCGTGCTGGCTTTTCAGCAAGGGGCGCAGCTTCGTCAACCTTGGACCGGTCAACGAGATCGAGGCTGATGCCAGGTCGCACCAGGAATGGATCGATCGGTCGAAGCGCTTCCTGACGCAGTTGAAGTCTGGAAGCGGCGATTGTTTCAAATTGCTCCAGTTCAGCCCGGCACCCTGAGTCGAGAACGCGCCGGCAAAAGGCCCGCCGCCCTGCGGCTCTAGGACTCAGACTCCGTCAGCTGGCTACCGCCGATGGTCGATATGGGTGGATAGTGTTGAAGAAGTCGGCGATGAAGCCGTGGATCCACTCGCACCGAAGCGTCTTGATTAAGGTCGACGCGACCTCCTCGCCCTAAGTGGCTCGGATGGGTGTCCCGAGGGTGCAGATCTTGGCC
>NZ_RZSW01000617.1:0-3323 GCF_003997375.1 Mesorhizobium sp. M5C.F.Ca.IN.020.29.1.1
CTCCTGAAGCGCGGCGCGGACTTCCTCATGGTCGGAAAAATGCAGCGTCTCGGCGCCGATGGTCTGGCCTTCCTCATGGCCCTTGCCGGCCACGATCAGCGTGTCGCCGGCATGGAGCATGGCGACTGCCTCGTGGATCGCCTTGCGCCGATCACCGATCTCGATAGCGCCGGGTGCAGCGGCAAGGATCGCGGCACGGATCGTTTCAGGCACTTCCGAACGCGGATTGTCGTCGGTGACGATAACGACATCGGCGAGCCGCGTAGCGATTTCACCCATGATCGGACGCTTGCCCCGGTCGCGGTCGCCGCCACAGCCGAACACGACGATGACGCGGCCGGTGGTGAACGGCCGCACCGACGCCAGCACGTTTTCCAGCGCGTCCGGCTTGTGCGCATAATCGACATAGACCGGCGCACCATGGGATGTTGTCCCAACGAGGTCGAGCCGACCCGGCGCGCCCTTCAATTTCTCCAACGCCATCAGGGCTTTGGCGGCTGGCGTTCCAGTAGAAATGGCGAGGCCCGCCGAAACCAGGGCATTGGCGATCTGGAAATCCCCGGCCAGCGGCAGGTCGACCTCGTGGAGAACGCCATCGACTTCCACTTCGGCGCGCTGGCGGTGGCGCTCGTGCTCGACCCGCTTCAGTCTCAGGAACTCGCCGTGGCGGCCGACCGTCAGCACATCCAGTCCTGCCGCCCTCGCCGCCCGGATCGTCGGCTCCGACCACGGATCGTCGGCAAAAATGACGGCCGGCGCGCCCTTCGGCAGCAGCGCGTCGAACAGGCGCAGCTTGGCGCGATGATAGTCCTCGATTGTCGGATGATAGTCCATGTGGTCCCGGCCGAGATTGGTGAACCCGCCGGCTGCGAGCTTCACGCCGTCGAGCCGGCGCTGGTCGAGGCCGTGGCTGGAGGCTTCCATCGATGCGTGGGTGACGCCGGCATCCGCCAGTTCCCTCAGTAGCCTGTGCAGATCTACCGGGTCGGGGGTGGTCAGCGAGCCATATTCGTTGCGGCCCGGCGCCACCACGCCGGTCGTGCCTATCGAAGCAGCGGCAAACCCTGACTGCTCCCATATCTGCCTTGTGAAGGCCGCAACCGATGTCTTGCCGCTGGTACCGGTCACTGCGACCATGGTTTGCGGCTGCCTGCCGAAGTAGCGGGCGGCACTCAGCGCCAGCGCAAGGCGCGGATCGTCGACGGCGAGAACCGGCACCGGCAGTCCGGCGACGGCGCTGCCCTTGCCGGCCACGATCGCCACTGCGCCACGACTGGCGGCATCGGCGGCATAGGCCGTGCCATCGGCCTTGGTGCCAGTGAGCGCGAAGAAGACCACGCCTGGTGCTACCTGGCGGGAATCCGACGAAATCCCGGTAACCTCCGTATCGAAGGAAGCTGTCCCCTCGACAGACAGGATACCGGCTAGATCTTTCAGCTTCATCGAACCCCGTTCATAGCAACAAAATAGCGCGCAGTTGCCGGCGCGCCCCAAGAATCACTGATAGGAAACCAGCGTTGCGCCATTTTCATGGCTGAAATCTGGCTTCACGCCAAGCATGGAAGCCGAACGTCGGATAATGTTTGCAGCCATGACACCAGCATTCGAGGCGGCCGTTGCACCCATGCCGGGTTTTTCCGGCTTCGGCTCGTCGGCGATCGTAAGCACGATATATTGCGGATCGTCCATCGGGAAAGCCGCGACGAAGGCATTGAAATTCTTGTCCTTTGAGTAGCGGCCGTTGACAACCTTCTCTGCCGTTCCGGTCTTGCCGCCGACGCGATAACCAGGAACCCTGGCGTTCCTGCCTGAGCCTTTCTCGGCGTTCAGCGCGTAGAGATAGCGCATGCTCTCGGAGGTTTTGTCGCTGACAACTTTCTTGGCCACCGACATCGCCTGTTCCTGCGCGCGCCTCAGGAATGTCGGCTGGATCAGATAGCCGCCGTTCACCAGCGCGGCACAGCCGACCGCCGTCTGCAGCGGCGTCGTCGACACGCCGTGACCGAAGGCGATGGTGATCGAATGGACCTGTTTCCAGACTTTGGGCTCGGTCGGGCGGGCGATTTCAGGCAGTTCCGTCTGCATCTTCTCGAGGATGCCCAGGCGATGCAGGAATTCGCGGTGCCCCTCGATGCCGACCGCTTCGGCTTCCTTGGCCGAACCGATATTGGACGAATAGATGAACACTTCGGGCACCGACAGCACCCGGGCCTTGCCATGAAAATCATGGATGGTCTGGCGGCCGATCCTGATCGGGCGCGAAGCGTCGAAACGGCTTTCCAGCGTCACTTTGCCGGAATCGAGCGCCATGGCGGTGGTAAAGCTCTTCAAGGTCGAACCCATTTCGTAAAGGCCGGCCGACATGCGGTTCAAGCGGTCCTTGTCCTGCGCATTGTACGGGTTGTTGGGATCGAAATCCGGAACCGAGGCCATCGCCATCACTTCGCCGGTCTTGATGTTGAGAACGACGGCGCCCGCTGCGATTGCGCGGTATTTCTCCATGCCGGCGGCGACCTCGTCGCGCACGATATGCTGGACGCGCAGGTCGATCGAGAGCTGCACCGGCTTCAGGTCCTTGGCCACCGCAAGTCCCGACGCCTGAAGGTCGCTCAGCCCCTGTTCGTCGATGTATTTCTCCATGCCGGAGATGCCCTGATTGTCGATGTTGGTGAGCCCGACGATGTAGGACGAGGTTTCGCCGGCCGGATAGAAGCGGCGCTTTTCGGTGCGGAAGCCGAAGCCGGGAATGCCGAGCTGCATGATATCCGATTGCTGCTTGGGCGTCAGTTGCCGCTGCAGCCAGACGAAGCCGGCGCCGCTCTTCAGCTTATGGTAGGTCTGTTCGTAGTCGATTTCGGGAAGCACCGTCGCCAGCTTTTCGATCGCCTCGTCGGCGTCGACAATGCGGCGCGGTTCGGCAAACAGCGACGCCGTCTTGATGTCCGTCGCCAGAACTTCGCCGTTGCGGTCGACGATATCGGGCCGAGACGCCGTCACCCGGCTCTGCGGACCGCCGGACAGGTCGGGGTTCTGGAAACCCAGATAGACCAGCCGCCCGGTGATGATCGAATAGATGCCGAAGAACACCGCCATCGTCATCACGATGCGGGTCCTGCCCTTGCCGCCGGTCGCTTTGCGGGCGCCTTCGACCACAATCGATCCGTCTTCCGACTTGGCGGGGCGCTTCAGCAGTCTGGCGATCAATGGAAGTCTGGGAATCATTGGACGATGCCTCCGGTGACCACAGGGTCCTTGCCACCCAAGGGTCCTTTGCCAGAATTGTCGGCCATGCCACCCAGTCGCTCGGACGAAAGGTCCTCGAT
>NZ_RZSW01000618.1:0-3312 GCF_003997375.1 Mesorhizobium sp. M5C.F.Ca.IN.020.29.1.1
GTCCAGGTGCGCGGTGCAGTTAGAGTGATCGAGGACCAGGATTGGCTGGCCCGACAGATTTCCGATCTGACGGTAACACAGGAAGCCGCTCGCAAAGCACCTTGGGCGGTGACCGACGCACCAGCCAGCTTCATCCAGTCGCAGATCAAGGGCATTGTCGGGCTGGAAATCGAGATCACGGACATGCAAGGCAAGTGGAAGGTCAGCCAGAACCGGCCAATAGCCGACCGTAGCGGTGTCGCCGAGGGGCTCGAGAGCGAGGGCTCGAACTCGCCCGACATGGTCCGGCTTGTACGATCCTACGGCGGACTGGACGACAGGTAGCACCGACCTTGTGCAAGGTCGCAGCCCGGAACTCCCAGGGATTTGCTGCGGCCAGGAAGGCATCGGTGTCGACCTTGCCGGCTTGCGCCACGTCGCGCTGAGAGGCAGGTCGCTCAATCGACCTTCGTCATCGCCGCCTTGCGCTCGTTGGCGATCAGCCACAGGTTGCGGATGTAGATGAACAGTCCCAGGGCCTGGCCGGCGATGAACACCGGATCCTGCCGCTGGATGGCGTAGATCAGCAGCAGGCTGCCGCCGAACAGCGAAAAGAACCAGAAAGCGATCGGCACGACGCTGCGCTTGGCTTTTTCCGATGCGACCCACTGCACGACGAAGCGCATGCTGAAAAAGAACTGGGCGACAAAGCCGAGCAGAATCCACGTATCGAACTGCTTGACGAAGACATCGTGAAGCCAGGTCGCCAGTTCCTGAAGCACGTTAGGCACGCCGGATTTCCTCTGTTTTTGGCATTCTGCGGCGCCGGCGGCGCAGCCACCAGACACCGGCGAGATCAAGCACCCCTTGCAGGCCGCGATCGAAAATTCCGTAATTGGACTTGCCGTGACGGCGAGAGCGGTCGACGACGTCGCAATGCACGACGCGATACCCCTCCTGGATGACGAGGGCCGGAACAAAGCGGTGCGTGCCGTCGAAGAACGGTAATTTCCTAAGGATGTCGGTATGGATCGCCTTCAGGCCGCAGCCCGTGTCGCGGGTCTCGTCATGCAGGACGGCCTTTCTCAGCCAGTTGGCGAAACGGGACGCCAGTTGCTTGATCTTGCTGTCGCGACGCTTCAGGCGCTGCCCTTGCGCAACACCGAAACCGGGACCGGCCTGCCGCAGCGCATCGACCAGCACCGGAATATATTTGGGATCGTTCTGGCCGTCGCCGTCGATCGTGGCGACGATATCGCCGCGGGCCGCCCACGCGCCCGAACGCACAGAGAGAGACTGGCCGGCGGATTTCTCATGCCGGAGGTGGCGAAGCGGAAACGGGCGAAGCACTGCCTGGGCGGCAAGCACCGAGGTGGTCTCATCGGTCGAACCATCATTGACGACGATCACCTCGAAGTCGCGCCCGACCATCGCCGCCCCGATCTCGTCAAGCAGAAGCGGCAGGTTCGCCGCCTCGTTCCGGCAGGGAATGACGATGGATATCTCCGGCATTTCGGGTCGGGCTCTGTCATAGGATATGGCATTCGATTCGATGCCGTGCGGTGCCGTCCAGCGGGTCGTGTGTGGCAAGAATCCGCTGGCGCGGCGCCTCATTACGCCAGCCCAAACGATGAAGCAAGGATGCAGCCGGAAGGCGAGCTTGCGCCGTTTCACGACCCCGTGATTGCGTTCGCACCGAACCAGTCATGTAAACGCGACCGGACGCAAAACCGGATTCCCCTTTTGCTGACCGCGCTTGGATGCTAAACGCCCGCGTTCACGCATGCCACGCCGATCCGGTTCGGTTGGGCGCTTTCGGGAAAGAAAAAATGTCCGCCTTCAAATCCGATTTCCTGCGCATTATGAGCGAGCGCGGTTTCATCCACCAGATTTCGGATGATGCCGGCCTCGACCAGCTTTTCGCCAAGGAAACGGTGACCGCCTATGTCGGTTACGACGCCACGGCGACCAGCCTGCATATCGGCAATCTGATTTCCGCGACCATGCTCTACTGGCTGCAGGAAACCGGCCATCGACCGATCGCGCTGATGGGCGGCGGCACCTCGATGATCGGCGACCCTTCCTTCCGCGACGACCAGCGCAAGCTTTTGACGCCTGAGGCCATCGCGACCAACATCGATGGTATCAAGCGCATCTTCGGCCGCATTTTGCGGTTCGGGGACGGTGCGGGCGACGCGATCATGGTCAACAATGCGGACTGGCTGATGAAGCTCAACTATGTCGAATTCCTGCGCGATGTCGGCCGGCATTTTTCGGTCAACCGCATGCTGACCTTCGACAGCGTCAAGCTGAGGCTCGAGCGCGAACAATCGCTGTCGTTCCTCGAATTCAACTATATGATTCTGCAGGGCTACGATTTCGTCGAGCTCAGCCGGCGATATGGCTGCCGCCTGCAGATGGGCGGATCGGACCAGTGGGGCAACATCATCAACGGCGTCGATCTCGGGCACCGCATGGGTACGCCGCAGCTTTATGCCCTGACCACACCGCTGCTGACGACGTCGTCAGGCGCCAAGATGGGCAAATCGGCCAAAGGCGCGGTCTGGCTGAACGGCGATCTCTACTCGCCCTATGATTTCTGGCAGTACTGGCGCAACACCGAGGACGCCGACGTCACGCGCTTCCTCAAGATTTTCACCCGCCTGCCGCTCACCGAAATCGCGCGGCTCGCCGCGCTTGGCGGCTCGGAGATCAACGAGGCCAAGAAGGTCCTGGCCACGGAAACCACGGCCATCGTGCACGGCCGCGAGGCAGCCGAAGAAGCCGAGGAAACCGCGCGCAAGACGTTTGAAGAAGGCGCGCTGGCCGAAACGCTGCCGACCGTGGAGGTCGGCAAGGCCGATCTGCAAAGCGGAGTCGGCATATTGTCGCTGTTCGTCACCGCTGGGCTTGCCGCGTCCAACGGCGAGGCGCGGCGACATATCCAGGGCGGCGCCGTGCGGCTGAACGACCAATCCGTGTCCGACGATCGCCGATTGGTCACACTTCAGGATCTCGGCCCGGAACAAGTCGTAAAGCTGTCGCTCGGCAAGAAAAAACACGTTCTGGTGCGGCCAGTCTGACCAGCCGGCCGCCTCACCGGTACTCGAAGATCGACCTGAATATTCCGGGCGCGATCACCGACAGCGGGTTGACGTCCAGTTTCGGCTTGTTGGCATCGCCCCTGAGCCGGTAGGTCACGCCGATCAGGCCGCGATCGCGGCCATTGCCGAGCAGCGCGCCGAAGAGCGGCAGTTCGCCGAAGATGCGGTTGAGGCCATAGACCGGCATGAACGTGCCGGTCATGTCCATGTTATTGTTCTGGTCATAGAG
>NZ_RZSW01000619.1:0-3298 GCF_003997375.1 Mesorhizobium sp. M5C.F.Ca.IN.020.29.1.1
CACCAAGGCCTTCGAGCGCGCCGCGCATGAAGCCGGTATCGCCGCAGCGATCGACCTGACCGCCGATGCCGAGCGTGTCAGGACCGCCGATCGCATCGTCCTGCCCGGCGTCGGCGCATATGCCGATTGCGCGGCCGGGCTGCGCGCTGTGGCCGGCATGTGGGAAGCGGTCGAGGAGGTCGCGATCGTCAAGGGGCGGCCATTCCTCGGCATCTGCGTCGGCATGCAGCTGATGTCGGAGCGGGGCCTGGAAAAGACCGTTACAAAAGGTTTTGGCTGGATCGCCGGCGACGTCAAGGAGATCACCCCGGCCGATCCTGCGCTGAAGATCCCGCAGATCGGCTGGAATACGATCGAGCTCACGCGCAAGCATCCGCTGTTTTCCGGCATTCCGACCGGCGCCAAGGGACTGCACGCCTATTTCGTTCATTCCTACCATCTCGACGCGCAGAAGCCGCAGGAGGTGCTGGCGATTGCCGACTACGGTGGTCCGGTGACGGCCGCTGTTGTCAGCGGCAATCTCGCCGGCACGCAGTTTCATCCCGAAAAGAGCCAGGCGCTTGGCCTGGCGCTGATCACCAATTTTCTGCGCTGGAGGCCCTAGGATCATGAGTAAGAAAGGCTACTGGGTGGTCATGCTAACGGTGACTGACCCCGACGGTTATCAGCGCTACCGTGACGCCATCAGTGACGCCATTTCGCGCTATGACGGCCGCTATCTCATGCGCGGCGGACAGGTCACAAACCCAGAAGGATCGGAATTTGACAGGCATGTTGTGGTCGAGTTCGCCTCTTATCAGACAGCGCTGAACTGTTACCAGTCGCCGGCCTATCAGACCGCACTACGGAATCGACTGGCGGCTTCGACCGGCCATTTCGCGATCGTCGAGGGCGCCTGAAAGTGATCCTGTTCCCGGCCATCGACCTCAAGGACGGCAAGTGCGTGCGCCTGAAGCACGGCGATATGGCGACCGCGACGATCTACAATGACGACCCGGCCGCGCAGGCCAGGGCCTTCGAGCAACAGGGTTTTGAATGGCTGCATGTCGTTGACCTCAACGGCGCCTTCAAGGGCCAGAGCGTCAACAGCGCGGCGGTCGGCGCCATCCTCAAGGCGACGAAAAACCCGGTGCAGCTCGGCGGCGGCATCCGCACCCTGGCGCAGGTCGAGGACTGGCTCGATCGCGGGCTGGCGCGGATCATTCTCGGCACGGTGGCCGTGCGCGATCCGGATCTGGTCAGGCAGGCCTGCAAGGCGTTCCCGGGCAAGATCGCCGTCGGCATCGACGCCAAGGGCGGCAAGGTCGCGGTCGAGGGCTGGGCCGAGGCCTCGAGCCTCGGCGTCATCGAACTGGCGAGGAAGTTCGAGGGCGCCGGCGTTGCCGCCATCATCTACACCGACATCGACCGCGACGGTGTGCTGACCGGCATAAACTGGGATGCCACCATCGATCTCGCCGAAGCAGTTTCAATCCCCGTCATCGCCTCCGGGGGGCTTGCCTCGATCGCCGACATCGTGCGCATGACCATGCCCGATGCGCAAAAACTTGAAGGTGCCATCTCCGGCCGCGCGCTTTATGACGGGCGTATCGATCCGGCCGAGGCACTGGCGATCCTGGCGGCAGGACCGGAGAAGGCGAGGGCGCGATGAAACTCTCGGTCATCCTCGCACCCTATGACAGCGGCCTTTATCATTCCGGCTGTGGCCAGGGCCCCGACGCCATCATTGCCGGCGGCCTCATCGATGAACTTGCCTTTCGCGGCCACGATGTCGTCGTCGAGGACATCGGCGAAGTCGGCGATGCCCAGAAACGCGAAATCGCGACAGGTTTCGCGGTTTGTCGGGCAGTCGCCACCAAGGTCGACATGGCGCGCGACGATGAGCGTTTTCCCATTGTGCTCACCGGAAATTGCCTGACCGCCGCCGGTGCGGTGGCTGGCGATACCGCTGATTCGATCATCTGGATCGATCAGCATGGCGATCTCAACACGCCCGAGACGTCCACCTACGGCTTTCTCGACGGCATGGCGCTGGCGACGACGCTGGGGCTCTGCTGGCGCCCTATGACGTCAGCGATTCCCGGCTTCCAGGCGATCGAGCCGTCGCGGTGCATGCTGGTCGATGCACGCGACCTCGATCCCGATGAAAGGCGGCTTCTGGAGACGTTGCCAATCATTCGCGCCCAATGGGCCGATGCACTCGACAATGTCGGAAAGCTAAAGGCGGCCGGCGCGGCCCAAGTGCATTTGCATCTGGATCTGGATGTTCACGATCCCGATGTGCTGCAAGTGAACCGCTATGCACGGCCGGGAGGTCCAAATCCGGAGCAACTGCGGCAACTGGTTTGCGGGCTGGCCAAGTCGATCCCGATAGTCGGCGTCACCCTGTCCGCCTACGATCCTGCCTTTGACGCCAAGGGCGAGGTTCCGCCTGTAGTTGGGCAATTGCTTGGCGATTTTCTTGCCGCGCTTGCGAGGATCTGATGCTGAAAGCCCGCGTCATCCCCTGTCTCGACGTCAAGAACGGCCGCGTCGTCAAGGGCGTCAACTTCGTCGACCTGGTCGATGCCGGCGATCCGGTCGAGGCGGCCAAGGCCTATGACGCCGCCGGCGCCGACGAACTCTGCTTCCTCGACATCACCGCTTCGTCCGAAAATCGCGAGACCATCTTCGACATCGTCGCCCGCACCGCCGAACAATGCTTCATGCCGCTGACCGTCGGCGGCGGCGTGCGACAGGTCGCCGACATAAGAAAGCTGCTTTTGGCCGGCGCCGACAAGGTGTCGATCAATACGGCGGCGGTGAAGAATCCCGATTTCGTCGCCGAGGCGGCTGACAAATTCGGCAACCAGTGCATCGTCATCGCCATCGATGCCAAGAAAGTATCGGGCGAAGGCGAGGCCGACCGCTGGGAGATTTTTACCCATGGCGGCCGCGAAAAGACCGGCATCGACGCGGTCGAATTCGCTCAGCAGATGGTCGATCGCGGCGCCGGCGAGATCCTGCTGACGTCGATGGACCGCGACGGCACCAAGGCCGGCTACGACATCGCGCTCACCCGCGCGGTAGCCGACGCCGTGCGTGCGCCGGTCATCGCCTCCGGCGGCGTCGGCACGCTCGATCACATGGTCGAGGGCATTCGCGACGGCCATGCCGGCGCGGTGCTGGCGGCATCGATCTTCCATTTCGGCACCTACAGCATTGCCGAAGCCAAGGCGCATATGGCCCGCGCCGGCCTGCCGATGCGACTGGACTCCCCGGGTGATCGGCTCTAAAGCATGATCCCGAACCGAAGGTC
>NZ_RZSW01000061.1:0-18230 GCF_003997375.1 Mesorhizobium sp. M5C.F.Ca.IN.020.29.1.1
GTCTAGCTGCGACCGGCAGCCCGTTGAGAGCGCTCGACGCAGCCGCAATGGCTTCGCCGCTGCGCAGTCGTGGTGCGCCGTGATCGGCAAGTGTCCAAGACACCCACACCGGTTTGCCGCTTTCCGACGCCGCGGTGACAGCCGCGCGCGCCTCCTCGGCCGACGCCATGGTTTCGCACAGGAACAGATCGACGCCGTCAGCCTGCTCGGCAACGATGCGGCGGTAGATGTCGAGCGTATCCTGGAAGGATATCGTCAGTGCCGGCGCGTAGCTGCCGAACAGGGGCGACAGGCAGCCGGCGATTGCCGCGTCGCCGGCCTGGTCGCGAGCTTGCCTTGCCAGTTCCATGCCGCGCTTCTGCAGCGGCTTGAACAGCTCTTCCGCGCCCTCCCGCGCCAGCCGTTCGGGCGTTGCCGAATAGGTGTTGATGGTGATGACACGGGCGCCGGCCCGGATGAACTCCGCATGCAGGTCGCGCACCAGGTCCGGTTCGTCGATCAGCACCCTGGCCGACCATAGCGGGGTGGGATCGGACTTGCTGCGGCGTACCAGTTCCTGACCCATGCCGCCGTCAGTGAGGATAACCGTATTCACGCGCGCAACCTCTCGTTCTTTGGATCCCACAGCGGTTCGTCCTTCTGCACGATCGCTTTGAAGCGCTCGCCGAAGATCTCGACCTCGACCGTAGTTCCCGGCTCAGTGAGATCGGCCCGCAGCATGCCGAGCGCGATCGATTTGTCGATACGATGACCCCAGCCGCCGGACGTCGTCTCGCCGACTATCCGGCCGTCATGCCACAGCGTCGACATGGTAGGCGCATCGCAGTCGCCGGGGTTTTCGATGATCAGCGTGACCAAGCGTTTCTTGACGCCCTGCTGCTTCTCGTTCTGAAGCGCTGCCTTGCTGCGGAAGTCGGGCTTGTCCCATCTGACGAAACGCTCCAACCCACCCTGCAGGATCGAATAGTCGGTCGACAGGTCGCCTTTCCAGGCGCGATAGCCTTTTTCGAGCCGCAGCGAATCCAGCGCGTACATGCCGAACGGCGTCAGGCCGTGCTTCTGGCCGGCCGCCCAGACAGCGTCGAAGACGGCGGCGGTGGCGTCGACCTTGGTGTGGATTTCCCAGCCGAGTTCGCCGGCGAAGGACACGCGCACCAGCCTTGCCCAACGGCCGGCGACCGTCGTCTCCTGGTGCGTCAGCCAGGGCAGAGCAAGGTCGGCGGCGCAGACATCGGCGAGGATTTTTCGCGAATTGGGCCCGGCGAGGATCTGCGTGGAGTATTCCTCGGTCCGGTCGACCAGCTTGAATGAAGCGTCCTTCGGCATGCGCCATTTCAGCCACTCGAAATCGTGCCACTGCGCCACCGCGGCGGTGATCAGCGTCATCAAATTCTCATCGTGGCGCACCACCGACATTTCGGTCACGATGCGGCCCTTGTCGTCGGCAAAATAGACCAGGCCGATGCGGCCGGGTTTCGGCACCAGCCCCGTAACCTGCTGGCTCAGCCATTCCGCAGCGCCAGGGCCGTCGAGGTTGAAGCGGGAAAAGCCGGGCAGGTCCAAAATTCCGGCGGCGTCGCGCACGGCGAGGCATTCTTCGCGGACGCGATGCTGCCATGGCCCGTCGCGACGGAAGGTCAGCGTCGCGGCTTCCGAAACATCGTCGCCGGCTTGCGCGTACCAGGTGGCGCGCTCCCAGCCATTATAGGCGTCGAACTGGGCGCCGAGCGCCTTGATGCGATCATGGATCGGCGACAGTTTGCGGTCGCGCCCAGCTGGCCATGCATGGCGCGGAAACTGAATGGCGTATTCGTTGCCGTAGATTTCCAGGCCCTTGGCGACGCAGTAATCCGGGGCCGAGGCAAAGCTGGTGAAGCGGCGCGGATCGCAGGACCACATGTCCCACTCGGTCTGGCCCTCAGTCACCCATTCGGCCAGCACCTTGCCGGCGCCGCCGCCCTGGGCGATGCCGAAGGTGAAGACGCAGGCCTCGAAGGCGTTGGGCACGCCGGGCATCGGCCCGATCAGCGGATTGCCGTCCGGTGCGTAGGGGATCGGGCCGTTGATGACCTTGGACAGACCGGCGGTGCCAAGGATCGGCACGCGGGCGACGGCATCGGCCAGATAGTCCTCCAGCCGGTCGAGATCGTCGGGGAACAGCTGGAAAGAAAAATCGTCTGGCATCGGGTCGTTGTGACCGACCCAATGCGCACGGCAATTGCGCTCATAGGGGCCGAGATTCATGCCGTTCTTTTCCTGGCGCAGGTAATAGGAGGTGTCGACGTCGCGCAGCAGCGGCAGTTTCTTGCCTTGCTCCTTCGACCATGCGGCCAGTTCGGGGATTTCCTCGAACAGGATATATTGATGGCTCATCACCATCATAGGCACGTCGCGGCCGAACATCTTTCCGACTTCGGCCGCACGGTAACCGGCGGCGTTGACGACCACCTCGCAGCGGATTTCGCCTTGCGCGGTCTCGACCACCCACTCGTCGTTCTCGCGGCGCACGCCGGTGACCGGACAGAAGCGAATGATCTTCGCACCCAGGTCGCGGGCGCCCTTGGCCAGCGCCTGGGTCAGCTGCGCCGGGTCGATGTCGCCATCGTTCGGATCGTAGAGCGCGCCCTTCAGCTCATGCGTTTCGATGAAAGGGTAGCGGCGCTTGATCTCGTCGAGCCCGATCACGTCGATGTCCATGCCCTGGTAGCGGCCCATGCCCTTGGCGCGCTCGAACTCCTGCATGCGCTCGGCCGTATGGGCCAGCCTGAGCGAACCGGTGACGTGGTAGTTCATGGGATAGCCAACCGCGTCGGCCAGCCCGCGATAGAGCTCCGTCGAATAGCGCTGCATGTTCATCAGCGACCATGACGAGGAGAAGGTCGGCACGTTGCCGGCCGCATGCCAGGTCGAGCCGGAGGTGAGCTCATTCTTTTCCAGGAGCACGCAGTCGGTCCAGCCCGCCTTGGCGAGATGGTAGAGCGAGGAGGAGCCGACGACACCGCCTCCGATGATCACCACACGTGCCGTGATCGGCAAACCGGCCATGTTTTTCTCCAAACCTAAAGCGCGGTCCAGCGCGCTTATTTCTGTTTTGATGCATGTCGTTATCCCAAAACCGCTGCACACTTTTGGGGGACATGCATTCAGTAAACAGGTGGCGAAACCACCCAGATGACTACCGCCGGCTCCGCTCCAGGATTGCGCCAGCGGAACGGCTTGCCGTCGAAGCGAAAGGAGTCGCCTTCGCCAAGCCGGTGCCAGACGCCTGATATCTCGATGTCGAAGCTGCCGGAAGCAACATACCCGGCTTCCTCCGTCGGCCGGCGCGCTTCGGTCTTCAGTTCAGCACCCGGCGCGAAGACCGAACGCAGCATTTCGAAGCTACCGCCGAGATCGGGCGACAGAAGCTCCTCCACCAATCCGGAATCGCTTGTACCAAGCGTGCGGCGGCTACCGGCGCGCACGACCACGCCGCGCTCGCTCTCCACAGGCACGTCGTGGCTGAAGAACAGGCTGACCGGCACGCCGAACAATTCCGCAAAGGCTCTGAGATCGCTCAGCGATGGTATCGACAGGCCGCGCTCGACCTGACTGACCCAGCCGACGGAGCGGCCGAGCTTCAGGCCGATCTCGGCAAGCGTCAGACCGCGCGCCCTGCGCAGCGCCCTGATATCGCCGGCCAGCAGCCGTTCGCGGTTTTCCTGCTCCGATCTGACAGCGGTCGAGGGCAAAGCCATTTCTCTTGATGAATTTCTTGGTGAGAAATCCCATTCGTGAAAAAGTCGGGGCAAATTTCATGAGACGTCAGGTTCGTGAAAAAATCAAGAGGATTTTCACAGGGCCACAAGAATTGCTTGCGCCATTTTGGCAGTTCAGGCAAAGGCTCGGCCACGAACGGCGAGTGAGGGCGTCCGGTCGAGGCTTACGATAGAGCGCCACGCGTCAAATTGGACCCGCAATGGTGCTCTTTCATTTTCTGGACGGCGCATGATCCTTTCCGGAATCGATTCCGGTTTCCGGGTCAGGCGCAAAGGACGCCGATGCTGGAAAACAGGACTAAGATTAGAGATGATGCGGCGATCGTCGACGAGGCGATCACCTCGCGCCGCTCGGTGCGGGCCTTTCTGCCCGACATGGTCGACGACGAGACGATCCGCGCCATTCTCACCGTTGCCGCGCGCGCCCCTTCAGGCACCAACATGCAGCCCTGGCGGGTCTACGTGACCAAGGGCGAGGTCAAGCAGCGGATCACCAATGCCATCCTCAACTCCGGCATCCGTGCCGAAAAGGCCGAGTGGGACGAGTATCGCTACTATCCCGACCAGTTCTTCGAACCCTATCTCACCCGGCGGCGGGCCAATGGCTTCGGCCTCTACAGCGTTCTCGGCATCGGCCGGCGTGAGGTGGACAGGATGCGCGCGCAGCACGACCGCAACTTCGTCTTCTTCGACGCGCCGGTCGGCATGATCTTCACCGTCGACCGGCGGCTGAACAAGGGGTCGTGGATCGATTACGGCATGTTCCTGCAGAATATCATGGTGGCGGCACGGGGCAGGGGCCTGCACACTTGCCCGCAGGCCGCCTTTGCACCCTATCACAAGCAGATCAGGCCGGTGCTCAACATTCCAGACGAGGAGATCGTCGTCTGCGGCATGGCGCTCGGCCATGAAGACACGTCCAAGCCCGAAAACGAGTTCCGCACCGACCGCGCGCCGCTGGAAGAGTGGGTGACGTTCGCCAAATGAGATGGCGCCAAGTGAGGCGACGACGCGCCGTCTCGGTCTACTGCACTTCGTAACCGACTTCCTCACTGGCGTGACAGAGCGCCTTCCAGAACGAGCGCGCAAACGACCGGAATACATAGATGTCGAACTGGTCGGCGCCGGTGCGCTGGATCTGGGCGAAGACGTCATGATGCATGGTCGAACGGCCGGCACCGACCGGAAAGGCCGGCAGCGCGAAGTCGATGGCGAAGAATTTCGCCAGCACCCATTCGGCCTTCGGTCCGGCGATGCGGATTGCGGTGCGGCCATGCGACAGGTCGGTCACCGTGCCGATCGCCGGCGTCACGACACCGGCAAAGCCCGACACCAGGCCCTCGGCGTCGTCGACCACCGTGAATTTTCCTGGCGCGAAACCGAACACCGATCTCACGCCGTCGGTGCTGCCGGCGCCGGCGCCATCGGGCAGAGCAAGGCCGGTCACGGTGCGGATACCGGCGATCAACTCCTTCTCCTGGCCCGGCCAGGCAGCGAGCTGCAGGATCGACCCCGGCCTGGTTTCGGAGAGGATGACATCGATGCCGTGTTCGAAATCGCCGTGCGAGCCGGTGCGCAGTTCCGGCTCAAGCGGTGCCGGCTCAAGCGGTGATTGGCGCTCAACCATGCATGCGGCTCCCGTCCGGATCAAAGAAGTGGTTGGAGACGATCTCGACCGGGCCGAACCGGTTGCGCAGGGGATCGGAGATATGGGCGCGCGTGCCGCGCCGTGCCTTGCCGTCCTTGACCAAAGCGAGCGCGATGTACTTGCCGAGGGCCGGCGAATAGCAGCAAGCGGTGATGTGGCCGATGGAATCGTGCGGATTGGCTTCGTCAAGCGCCTCGACGATATGCGCGCCGCCGTTGAGCGGCTGGTTGTCGAGCGAAATCAGCCCGACGAGTTCCAGACGGCCGGGTGCGATCAGGCCCTCGCGATCCATCATCGCCGAGCCGATGAAGGGCTTCTTCTTGGACAGCATCCAGTCGAGATGCAGGTCGCGCGCCGTGGTGCGGCCGTCGATCTCGGCGCCGGTGACGTGGCCTTTCTCGATGCGCATCGTGCCCAGCGCCTCAAGCCCGTAAGTCACCAGTCCGAACGGCTTGCCGGCTTCGATCAACGCTTCCCAGACATGGGTGCCGTAGCCTGCGCCGGAGTAAACTTCGAAGGCCATTTCGCCGGAGAAGGAAAGCCGGCAGATCATCACCGACACGCCTGATATCTTGCCATGCACGATGCCCATGAAGGGCAGTGCGGCGTTGTCGACGGCAGTGCCGGTTACGCAAGCAGCAAGAATGGCTCGCGCTTTTGGCCCGCCGATCGCCGCACCCGCCCATTGGTCGGTCACCGAGGTGACGTGGACCTTCAGCTCCGGCCAGATGACGTCGAGGAAATATTCCAGGTGCTGCATCACCTTGCCGGCATTGGCGGTGGTGGTGGTCATCAAGAAGTCCTGTTCGCCGAGCCGCCATGTCGTGCCGTCGTCGAAGGCGAGGCCGTCCTCGCGCAGCATCAGCCCGTAGCGGGCCTTGCCGACGGCCAGCGTCGAGAACATGTTGGTGTAGACCCGGTCGAGGAATTCCGCCGCGTCCGGACCCTGCACGGCGATCTTGCCCAGCGTCGAGACGTCGACGATGCCGGCGCTCTCGCGCGTCGCCTTAGCTTCGCGTACATAGGCCTGCTCGATCGTTTCGCCGGCGTGGCCGTAGATCATCGGGCGATACCAGAGGCCGGCCGAATACATGGTTGCGCCGTTGGCGATGTGCCAGTCATGCATCGGCGTCAGCCGCTCGGGCCTCAGATCACCGAACCGTTCGGCGGCGAGCGAGCCGATCGACACCGCCGAAAAGGGTGGGCGAAAACGTGTCGTGCCGACTTCGGGGATCGGCTTGCCCAATGCTTCGGCCATGATGGCCAGGCCCGGTATGTTGGAGCTCTTGCCCTGGTCGGTCGCCATGCCGAGCGTGGTGTAGCGCTTCAGGTGCTCGACCGAGATGAAGCCCTCGCGATGCGCCAGCCGCACATCCTCCGCGGTCACATCGTGCTGGAAATCGACGAAGCTTTTTCCATCAGCCTTGATTTCGAACACCGGCGCCGGATCGGGATCGCCGGGTGCGGCTTCGACGACCGGCAAGGCCGCTGGCGTGCCCGTTCCACCCGCCGCGGAAAGGCCGGCGGCGCGGCCTTCGGCGATTGCCTCGGCGGTGGAAAAGCTGCCGGTGAAGGCGCCGGCGCCAATCCATCGCTGCGTCGCGTTCGGTGGTAGGAAGGCTTGTCTGGCGGCATTCCATTCCGCCTTGGCGCCGGCCTGGCTGGCCAGATGGATGGTCGGCGACCAGCCTCCCGACATCAGCAGGCAGTCGGCTTGAATGCTGCGCCGATCGCCGGCGAGCGCGCCGTTGACCATGTCGAAGCGCTGCACCTTGATGCCGGACAACCCCTTGCCGCCTTCGGTGGCGACCACGGCGTGAGCGGAAAGGTTCTTGGCCTCCACTTCGTCGGCGAGCTCGCGCATCTCGCTCGAAAGCTCCGGCCGCACGTCGACGATGGCGACGATCGCCGCACCGGCCTTCTTCAGCGCAAGCGCGGAGCGATAGGCGCTGTCATTGTTGGTGAAGAGCGCGATCCTGTTGCCCGGCAGCACGCCGTACTCGTTGGCGTAGCGCTCGGCGGCATTCGCCAGCATCACACCCGGCCGGTCGTTACCCGGGAAACACCAGCGGCCGCTCGAAGGAGCCGGTGGCCAGCACCACCGATTTGGCGCGGATGGTCCAGTAGCGATGGCGCGGTTCGCCCTTGCCGGGCCTCTCCTTATGATCGGTGACCCGTTCGAGCGCGGCGAGCGTGTTGCCATCGTAGTAGCCCCAGACCGTGGTGCGCGGCAGCAGGCGGACATTGTCATAGCCTTCGAGCTGGCCGGCGGCTCGCGCTGCCCAGTCGGCGGCCGGCATGCCGTCGATCGTCTCGCCCGACCAGTTGGCCGAGCCGCCGAAATGCGGTTCGAGCTCGCTGAGGATGACACGCGCGCCCTGATCGGCGGCGGCCCTGGCAGCCATCAGCCCGGCCGGACCGGAGCCGACCACCAGCACATCGCAGAAAGCGTTCATGCGCTCATAGCGCGCCGTGTCGGCAGCGATCCCAGCACGGCCGAGACCGGCGGCGCGGCGGATGAAATGCTCGCATAACATCCAGAAACGCGTGCCTTTCAGCGGGCCGATCGCAGGTCCCATGAAGGTCTTATAATAGAAGCCGGCAGACAGAAGCTTGCCGCCGAACTGGTTGGCGGCGCTGAGATCCCAGGACAGCGATGGAAAGCGGTTCTGGCTGACGGCGGTCAGCCCGTCATAGATCTCGACCATGGTCGCGGCAATGTTGGGCTCGCGAACCTCGCCCCGCAGCACCGTCACCAGGGCGTTCGGCTCTTCGACGCCTGATGTCAGCACGCCGCGCGGGCGGTGATATTTGAACGAGCGCCCGAACAGGGTGACACCGTTGGCCAGCAGCGCCGAGGCAAGCGTGTCGCCGGCATGACCGGTGTAGGGCGCGCCGTCGAAGGTGAACCGGATGGTTCGCAGGCGGTCGATCCGGCCGCCGGCATCGGTGCGGCGCGGGCTCATGGCTTGCCCTCCGCCTTGTGGCGCGCGGCGGATTTGTGGTCGCCGCGCGCGAAGGCGACGCTGGAGACCTCGTGTGTCAGCGTGTTGCGCACGACCCTGAGGTGGGCGCGGCAGCCGCCGGAATGTTGCCAGATCTCGTTGTGGTCGCCCGCCGGGTTCAACCTGTTGTAGACATAGGCGTTCCAGGCATCGAGGTTTTGGGAGGCAGGCTGAGGGCGCTCGCGGTTGCCATCGCCCTGATAGGTGAACTCGATGACGTCGCGCGGGCCGCAATAGGGGCAGGTGATGAGCATCGATGTCCTACCTAATGCAGCCTAGGCGTTGCGCCCTGGCCCTTGTCGTCGATCACAAGGCCGCGATGGAAACGGTCGAGCGTGAAGGGGGCGTTAAAGTCGTGCGGCTCGTCCTTGGCGATGGTCCAGGCAAAGCACCAGCCGGAGGCCGGCGTCGCCTTGAAACCGCCGTAGCACCAGCCGCAGTTGAGATACATGCCCGGCAGCGGACCGGTGGTGATGATCGGCGAACCATCCATCGACATGTCGCAGACGCCGCCCCATGAGCGCAGCATGCGGACGCGGGCGAGACCCGGAAACAGTGCCAGCATCTCGCTCATCACCTCGTCGACAACAGGCAAACTGCCGCGCTGGGCGTAGCTGTTATAGCCGTCGAGGTCGCCGCCATAGACAAGCCCGCCCTTGTCGGACTGCGACATGTAGAAATGGCCCATGCCGAAAGTCAGAACCGTGTTGATGAACGGCTTCAGCGATTCCGTCACGAAGGCCTGCAGCACATGGCTCTCGATCGGCATGGTATCGATGCCGGCGAGCCGCATGACTTGCCCGGTGCTGCCGGCCACCGCGACCGCCACTTTCTTGGCGCGGATCTCTCCGCGCGACGTCGAGACGCCTGATATGCGGTCGCCGTCGCGCAGGAAGCCGGTGACCTCGCAATTCTCGATGATGTCGACGCCGCGACGGTCGGCGCCGCGCGCATAGCCCCAGGCGACGGCATCGTGGCGGGCGGTGCCGGCGCGCCGCTGCATCAGGCCGCCGACGATTGGGAAGCGCGCCGTGGCGGAGACGTCCAGCGCCGGCACCAGGCGTGCGATCTCGGCCGTGGTCATCAGTTCGGCGTCGACGCCGAGATGGCGCATGGCGTTGCCGCGGCGGGCAAAATCGTCGAGCTGGGCGGGTGTATGCGCGAGGTTGAGGCAGCCGCGCTGCGAGAACATGACGTTGTAGTTGAGGTCGTGCGAGAGGTTCTCCCACAGCTTCATCGAATGTTCGTAGAAGCGCGTGTTGGCCGGTAGCAGATAGTTGGAGCGCACGGCCGTCGTGTTGCGGCCGACATTGCCGGATCCGAGCCAGCCCTTCTCCAGCACGGCGACATTGGTGATGCCGTGCTCCTTGGCGAGATAATAGGCGGTCGACAGGCCATGGCCGCCGCCGCCGATGACAATCACGTCATAGGACGCCTTAGGGTCCGGTTTGCGCCAGGCCGGCTTCCAGTCCTTGTTGCCGGTCAGCGCGTTTTTGAGAAGCGAAAAGACCGAATATTCCGCCATTCTTTTTGTTATCCGTTCTCGCTTTTTGTCATCCGTTTTGGGCGATGGGGCACACTATAGAGCAGGCCGCTGCCGCAAAGCCAATATTGCGCCATCGCTTTTCGACTGGCCGACGCCGAGACCGCCGGACAGAGCGGACGGCTTGCTCCCCGGTATGAGCGTCTTTATCAAGGACGAGCTTTAGAACGCCTTACCGCCTGTGAGTCGCCAAACGATCATGCTTTTCCGACTGCTCCGCTTCGTTCTGGTCCTGGCGATCGTTGCCTCGGCGCCGCTTTCGCTTGATGCGGCGGCGCAGGGGCTTGACCATGCTGCGTCCGGGGTGGTCGCCGACCAGCAGAAAATCCTGCAGGATCTGACGACGAGGACCGACAATCTCGAAAAGAAAATCCAGGAGGACGGTGCCGACGACGCCAGCCTTGTCGATATCCGCCTGCAGCTCGAGGAAATGTCGCGAGGTGCGCTGAACAGCGCGCTTGCCTTCCGCCCGCGACTTTCGGAGATCAACGCAAGGCTCGATCAGCTCGGGGTGCCGCCGGCCGCGGGCCAGCCGCCCGAACCCGACATCGTGACCAGCGAACGCCAGGCGCTGGCGTCCCAAAAGGCCGAGATCAATGCTGTCATCGCCACGGCGCAAAACCTGTCGATCCGCATCAGCGGCCTCATCGACAAGATCGCCAATATGCGCAGCGAGCTGTTTCGCAATCTGCTCACTAAGCGCTACGTGCTGTCCGACGCTCTGAGCCCTGAGGTCATTTCCGATGCCAACGGTGAATTTACCGGCTTCTACAAGGCGGTGTCGTCCTGGCTGACCTTCGCCTTCAAGTTCAAGTTCCAGGCCGTGCTGGCCGCGACCTTGACGGCGCTCTCCCTGGCGGCAGTGCTTTTTGTCGGTGGGCGGCGTCTGTTCGGACGTGTCTTCGAAGCAGACCCTTCCGTCGAGGATCCGTCCTATCTCAGCCGGCTGTCGGTGGCGTTCTGGTCGACATTGCTGCCGACGCTGGCGGTCGGCGTCTTTCTCGTCTCGACCGTGTTCTTTTTCAACTACTACAACGTGTTGCGCGGCGACATTGGCGTTTTCCTGAATGCGCTGGTCGCCGTCATCGCGGTGGTGTTCTGCGTCAACCGGCTGACCAATGCGGCGCTGGAGCCGCGGCTGCCGAACTGGCGGCTCATACCCGTTGAAACGGGTCCGGCACGCTGGCTGGTGCGGCTGACGACCGCCATGGCGGTGGTGATCGGCGTCAACAATTTCCTGTCGGTCGTCAACGACAAGATGGGCTCGCCGCTGTCGCTGACCATCGCCAGAAGTTTTGTCGCCACCATCATCGTCGGCGTCATCCTGATCCTGATGGGGCTGCTGAAACCGTTCAAGGCACCCGACGGAAGCTGGCGCCCCTGGCCGGTGTGGCTGCGCTACACGGCTGTCGCGCTCGGCGTTTTCACCATCGCCACGGCGCTGCTCGGCTATATCGGCCTCGCCATCTTCGTCTCGCTGCAAGTCGTGGTCACCGGAACCATTCTGGTCACCGCCTATATCGGCTTCCTGTCGGCGCGGGCGATCAGCGAGGAAGGCGGCTTTGCCAACACGTCGATCGGGCGCTGGCTATCGACCAATTCCAGCTATGAGGAGTCCGCGCTCGACCAGCTCGGCCTGGTCGTCAGCGTCGCCATAAACCTGATGATCGTGCTGGTGTTCCTGCCGCTGATCCTGTTGACGTGGGGCTTCCAGCCCGGCGACATCCAGGCCTGGGGCTATAAGCTGGCGACGGGCCTCACCATCGGCTCGGTGACGATCTCGGTGACCGGAATCCTGACCGGCATCATTGTCTTCATTATCGGCTATTTCCTGACGCGCTGGTTCCAGGGCTGGCTCGACGGCTCGGTGATGGCGCGCGGCAAAGTCGACACCGGTGTGCGAAACTCAATCCGGCTGGCGGTCGGCTATGCCGGCGTGGCGCTCGCAGCACTCGTCGGCGTCTCGGCGGCGGGCATCGATCTCTCCAATCTGGCGCTTGTCGCCGGCGCCCTGTCCCTCGGTATCGGCTTTGGCCTGCAGAATGTCGTCTCCAACTTCGTCTCCGGTCTGATTCTTTTGGCTGAGCGGCCGTTCAAGGTCGGCGACTGGATCGTCGCCGGTGACATCAGCGGCACGGTCAAGAAGATCAGTGTGCGCGCTACCGAGATCGAGACGTTCCAGCGGCAGTCGGTGATCCTGCCCAATTCAAACCTGATCAACAATGCCGTCGGCAACTGGACGCACCGCAACAAGCTCGGTCGCATCGACATCAAGGTCGGCGTCGCCTACGGCAGCGACGTCAAGCAGGTCCATGCCGTCCTTTTGGAGATTGCGCGCGGCCATCCGCTGGTGCTGAAGAATCCCGAACCCTTCGTGCTGTTCACCAATTTCGGGCCGGCCGCTCTCGAATTCGAAATCCGTGTGTTCCTGGCCGACGTCATGAATGGCAACATCGTACAGAACGACATCCGGTTTGCCGTCCTCGATGAGTTCGCGGATCAGCATATCGAAATTCCGTCGGCGCCGCGCGCCGTCGTCGAGACCAAAAAGCATGACGCATGGCCGATCGACGATGACCAGATCGAGGCTGAATTCGCCGAGAAGGAGCGCGCGGCGGCCGAAGCCGCGGCCGAGACGAAACGCCTGTCCAGATCCGGGCGCAAGACCCGCAAGCCGGATCCCGATTAGGGTAATATTGATATCCAGGTATCACCGGCTTTCGAACAGCGAAAGCAATTGCGGCATGAATGCGGCATTCAGTTGCCGTTCAGCTTGCATCTCATATAAGCTCACATGCAAAGGGCGAGAATGCCTTGCGAAATGCAAACAGAGGCGGTGGAAACACCGATATTGCAAATGTGGAAGTCTCTCGTCGCCGCCATCGCTTTTCTTGCCGTGGGCAGTTCAGCCTTCGGCGCCAGCGCGACCAACAAGGACGCCGAGACCCGCACACTCGTCGTGACCGAAGGCGGTGGCAAGACGGAGCTGGCGCTGGCCGCCGGCGAAACCGCGGAATTCTGCCCGACCGGCTGTTTCGTTACCATGCCGAATGGCGACCTCGAGGCTCTGACCGGTTCGGAAACGATCGAAATCTCGGGCGGCGTCGCCCGTATCAAGTAGCCGCGTCAAAAACGTTGACGATTTTTCGAAGGCCGGGCAATGCCCCGGCCTTTTATCGTTTCGGGTCAGCGAAACTTAACGATGAAGGGCGAAATACCGTCACGCAAGCAAGGCCAGGCTGGGCGTTTTAACATTCGCTGCGCTGTTCCCCGTTATATCGGGCCGAAGACGCCGAAGCACGGCGCGGATTTTGGAATGGTGCATGATCCTTTCCGAGAAATCGGTTTTCGGGATCATGGGCTTTTAGGCAGGGCAACGGAAAATGGACGCGCGGTCGGACAGGAACGCAATTCCGCTTGCTGTCGATCTCGACGGCACGCTGATCGCGACGGACCTGTTGTGGGAAGGGCTGTTCATCCTTCTCAAGAAGAATCCGCTCTATCTTTTCCTCGTGCCGTTCTGGCTCGCCGGCGGGCCGGCGCGGTTGAAGCAGGCCATCGCTCAACGCATCGACATCGATCCTGCGTCGCTGCCTTACCGCGAGGCGCTGCTTCAGCGCCTTCGCATTGAACATGGCGAGGGCCGCCAGATCGTGCTGGCGACCGGTACGCCGCGCAAATTGGCCGAGGCGATCGCCGTACATCTCGGGATATTCGATCGCGTCCTGGCGACCGACGGCCCCCACAACATGACCTCAGGCAGAAAGCGCGCCTCGCTTGTCGCCGCCTATGGCGATGGCGGCTTCGACTATGCCGGCAATAGCCGGCACGACCTTAGGGTATTCGACGCCGCGCGCGCGGCAATCGTCGTCGCGCCCGACCGCCATGCTGCGCGATGGCAGGCCGCCCACGGTGCCGAAATGATGCCGGCGCCGAAGCCGACGTTCAGAACCATCGTCAAGATGCTGCGCGTTCATCAGTGGCTGAAGAACTCGCTGATCGCGGTGCCGATGGTACTGTCGCACGAATACTTCAACGCCGACATGGTCTGGGAATGCCTGCTGGCCTTCGTATCGTTCAGCGCAGTCGCTTCCGCCATCTACATCCTCAACGATTTCTTTGATCTCGCGCTCGATCGCAAACACCTGACCAAGCGCAACCGGCCATTCGCCAGCGGCGCGCTGTCGATCCCGTTCGGCCTCGGTTCGATGATGGTGCTGCTTGCAATGGGCGTTGGTGCAGGGCTTCTGCTGCCTATCGAATTCCTCGGCGTGCTCGGCGGCTACATAGTCATCACCACCGCCTATTCGCTGTCGTTCAAGCGCATGCTCCTGATCGACGTGCTGACGTTGGCCGGACTCTACACGATCCGCGTTCTGGCGGGCGCCGCGGCGACCGGCGTCGACGTCTCGTTCTGGCTGCTGGCCTTCTCGATCTTCTTTTTCCTGTCGCTGGCGCTGGTGAAGCGTTTTGTCGAGCTGCGCACGACCGCGATTCCGGCCGGCGAACGCATTGCCGGCCGCGGCTACCGCACCGAAGACCAGGAGATCGTCGCCCAGGCGGGCATGGCCTCGGCCTTTTCCTCGGCGCTGGTGCTGGCACTCTATATGGACAGTGTTGCGGTGCGCGAACTCTATCCTCACCCGTGGCTAGTCTGGCCCCTGGCGCCGATCGTCCTGTACCTGACCATCCGTGTCTGGATTCTCGCCCGCCGCGACGAGATGCATGACGATCCGGTCGTCTTCATCATCCGCGATTGGCGCAGCCAGATCGTCGTGCTCATCGGCGCCGTGTTCCTGGTCGCCGGAGGCTGGTAGGCGTGGCGAAGCAGCGGTTCCAGAGCTTCGGTCTTGCCACGCCGCCGGCACTCGATGTGATCCCGGCGGACGACGCTGTTGCGCTGCTGAAGAGCGGCAAGGCGGCAAGAAATGCCTTGCTCGCCTACGGCAACGGCCGCTCCTACGGCGATTCCTGCCAGAACCAGGCCGGCATGGTCGTCGACATGCGGCCGCTCAACAGGATCCGCGCCTTCAATGCCGAGACAGGCGTGATCGAGGCCGAGGCCGGCGTGCTTCTGTCCGACATCATCGCCCATGCAGCGCCATACGGCTTCTTTCCGGCCGTCGTTCCAGGCACGCAGGTCGTCACGCTCGGCGGCGCCATCGCCAATGACGTTCACGGCAAGAACCATCACCGGCGCGGCACCTTCGGCTGCCACGTCGAATCGTTCACGCTGCTAAAATCGGATGGACGGCCCCATTACTGCTCGGCCACCGACAATGCACGCCTGTTTGCGGCGACGATCGGCGGCATGGGGCTGACCGGACTGATCCTGTCCGCATCGATCCGGCTGATGCGGGTGCCATCCCTCGATATCGTCGAGACGGCGACGCCGTTCCGCGACCTCGGCGAATTCTTCGAGCTTGCCGAAGCGGCCGACCAAGCCAACGAATACGTCGTCGCATGGATCGACCAGCTGGCCGGCGGCCACGGCCGTGGGCGCGGGCTGCTGTTTACCGGCAATCACGCCGAGCATGGCTCCCATGTGGCCTCTCGTGCCGGCGGCAACCTTTCGGTGAAGTTCCAGCCGCCGTTCAACGTGCTCAACCGGCCGTTCCTGACTGCCTTCAATGCCGCCTACCGGTGGAAGAAAGGCAGGTCTACCGCGCCGCGCCAGGTCGGCTACCAGGGTTTTTTCTTTCCGCTCGACGGCGTTGGCAACTGGAACCGGCTCTACGGACCGAACGGGCTTTTCCAGCACCAGAGCGTGGTGCCGGGAGACGTCGCGCGCCGAGCGGTGCCGGCGCTGCTTGCGGCGGCAAAACGGGCGGGGCAGGGCTCGTTCCTGACGGTCCTGAAGCGCTTCGGCTCAATCCGCTCGCCGGCACTGCTGTCGTTCCCGCGACCGGGTTTCACGCTGACGCTGGATTTTTCCAACCGTGGTCGGGGGACGCTGGCGCTGCTGAAGGAGCTCGACCACATCACGGTCGCGGCCGGTGGCGCGGTCAATCCCTACAAGGATGCCCGCATGGGCGCCGACATTTTCGCCGCATCCTTTCCGGAATGGCAACGCCTCGAAGCGATCCGCGATCCCGCCTTCATGTCGAGTTTCTGGGCGCGAACGGCGAAAAAACTCGAGGCTCGGCGCGAAACCGCTGAAGCCGCAGAATAGATAAAATTAGAACAGTTCGTGATTAACGGTCTATAAGACCAACATTTGCTTAAAACGTTTTGTGCTTCATGAAGCGTTTGCAGGTTTGTAATAGAACGGCTGAAGGGCTGGCGGAATAAACATGAAATACATCGTCTTCATTCTGTTCACGGTCATGACCAACGCCGCTGCGCAGCTCATGCTGAAGCAGGGCATGATGTCACTCGGTACGATCTCCTTCGAGGGCACCAATCCGTTGCTGAAGCTGTTGCAGATTGTCTTCAGCCCGTGGGTTTTCTTCGGCCTGTGCACCTTCGTCATCTCGATGGCTTCGCACCTCTATGTGCTGTCCAAGGTCGAGCTCAGCTTCGCCTATCCGTTCCTCAGCCTCGCCTATGTCGCCGTTGCTATCTTCGCCTATTTCATCTTCCGCGAAAACCTCAATGCCTGGCGCATCGCCGGCATCGCCTTCATCTGCGTCGGCACGGTGCTGATCGCCCAAAGTGGCCGGGACTTGGGCGATCGAGAGCACGAGGACGAGACGGCTGGCCTTTCCCCCGACAAGATTCACACCAGCGGGATTGTTCGATGAGACATGTGATCTTTGGCGGCGACGGTTTCGTCGGCCGCCACCTTGCCCCGAAACTTCTGGCCGACGGCGAGGAGGTGGTCGTCGCCGACATCGCCAAGAGCGACCTGCCGCATTACCGTTCGGTCCGATATGTCAGGTGCGACGTCACCGATCCGGCCTCGGTCGCTTCGGTCGGGCTGAAGGCCGACGACATGGTCTATAATCTTTCGGCGAAAATGCTGTCGCCGATCCAGGTGCGCGCCAAGCGCCACCAGTTCTTCTTCCCGGTGAACTTCCACGGCACCGAGCACATCATAAAGGCGATGGACAGAGCCGGCGCGCCCAAGCTCGTCCATTACACGACCGACATGATCTACGGCCATACGATCACGCAGCCGATGACCGAGGAACATCCGGTCGCGCCGCTCGGCGAATATGGCTGGTCGAAGCAGAAGACCGAGGAGCTGGCCGCCGAATGGCGCAAAAGCGGCATGTCGATCTCGCTGTTTCGGCCGCGCCTGATCATCGGTCCCGGCCGCCTCGGCATCCTCGAAAAACTGTTCAAGCTGATCGATTGGAATCTTCCGGTGCCTATGATCGGCTCGGGCAAGAACCCGTATCAGTTCATCTCGGTGTTCGACTGCGCCGAGGCAGCGCGCGCCGCCTGGAGAGCCGGCGTGCCTGATGAAGCCTATAATCTCGGTTCGCTCAACCCGCCGCCGGTCAGGAAACTGCTCGGCGATCTGATCAGGCATGCCGGGTCGAAGTCGATCCTGATCCCGACACCGGGCTGGGCAGTCAAGCGCACGCTCGACCTGCTCGATCTCTTGAACATGCCGATCATGGATCCGGAGCAGTATCTGATCGCCGACGAGGACTGCGTGCTCGACGTGTCCAAGGCCGAACGCCAACTCGGCTGGGTGCCGCAATATCGCGACGAGGACATGCTGATCGCCGCCTATAGCGAATACCGCGCCAAGAAAGACGGCCACGCCGTCGCCGCCAGACACGTGCCCGCCGAGTGATGGGCCAGCAGGAGACCCTTGAGATGACCGTCATGACGAAGCCAGACCACACGACTGCGCGCGCCACGGTCAGCGCGCCGGCGCTTTTGCCCGCCATCACCGCCAAGCCCGATTTGATCAGCGTCGAGCAGGCCAAGGCGATGGACGTCGCGCGCATGACCGACCTGTTCAAGGCGCATCTCAATCCCGGCCAGCTGCATTTCATGAAGCTGCTCGGCTTCCACAAGATCAAGATCGAGCTCGCCGAAGGCATGTTCTACATCGATCAGAACGGCCGCAGGATCCTGGATTTCTTCGGCGGCTTCGGCTCGCTGGCCTTCGGCCACAACCATCCGCGCCTTCTCGAAGCGCGCAAGAAGTTCCAGGAGGAGAAGCGGCAGGAGATCGCCATCGCTTTCATGTCGCAATATGCGGCCGCCCTGGCGAACAATCTCGCCAAATGCTCGCCCGGCGATCTCGACATGGTTTTTCTGGGCTCGTCCGGCTCGGAAGCCATGGAGGCGGCCGTGAAGCTCGCCGAGCGCGCCGC
>NZ_RZSW01000620.1:0-3292 GCF_003997375.1 Mesorhizobium sp. M5C.F.Ca.IN.020.29.1.1
ACATGACTGAGGGAGAACTTTCGGTCGTTCACAACAAAGAAAAGTTCACAGTCAAGAAGGGCGATGTTTGGGCCTGCGCTAAAGGCGCTACGACAGAAGGCACTCAGAACACGAGCAGTGCGGTCGCTATCATGCGGGTCATCGATTTGATGCCCGCATGAGGTAAGCGATGGGTGGAAGTGCGGCTATGGCCGCCCTAAAGAGAAGCCTGGGCGGGTATCCGTCGTGTTAGGCGAGGGGCCGCCTGCTACCCCATCCCGGCCATTGTCGACCGCCTGCTGATTGAGTTTTGACCCTTAGCACCTTCGGCAGGTCGTTTCCCGACTTCCTGCTTGGGATTGCTGCGCGAACCAGCCGAAATCATCCATGGCGATCTGGACGCCAAGGTCTTTGAGCTTGTGCAAGACCGCGAGGGCCCGGCCAATATCCTTGATCAGCGACGACTCTGTAATTTCCAGCTCGAGGCGGGACGGGTCAAGGCGGGTTTCTTTCAGAACCTCCTCGACCAGCTCCGGGAGATTGCCGCCATGGAGTTGTACGGCCGAGACGTTGACGCTGATTCCCAATGGCCGGTCCCACGTCGCCGCCTCGGCGCAGGCCGTGCGCAACACCCATTCGCCGATCTTCAGAATAGCGCCGCATTCCTCCGCGATCGGAATGAACACCGCCGGGGCGATGGCACCTCTCGTGCTGTGATCCCAACGAAGGAGCGCTTCGAAGCCGAAGACCTTATTGGAGTGAAGCTCCGCTTGCGGCTGAAATACGAGACTGAACTCGTCGCGCGAAATCGCATGACGCATGTCGTGCTCGAACTGACGTCGATCGTCTAGATGCTCACCCATTGACGGTTCGAAAACGCGATAGATGCCGCGCCCTTCCAACTTGGCCTCATAAAGCGCCGCGTCAGCATGGCTTAGAAGGGTCGCGCGATCGGGCGCATCGTTCGGGAAGACAGCGATGCCGATGCTGGTCCCGATAGTGACGCCGGCGGGCAGGTTCGCGCCGGTCTCGTCGAAAGCGTTCAAAATGGCTTCAGCGGTGCGCGTCGCATACGCTGGGCTCGGCAGGCCTGGAACGATGACAGCGAACTCGTCGCCTCCCAAGCGCGCGCCCATATGCTCCGGCTTTAGGACGTTCTTAATCTTCTCAGCCACACACTGGAGCACGGCGTCCCCGATGAGATGACCGAAGAGGTCGTTAATCTCTTTGAAGCGATCGAGATCGAGGAAAAGGACCGCAAGGCACCTGTCAGTCCCACGATGCGCAGCAATTCGGCCTCCAGCTTCTCGTTGAAGCTCGTGCGGTTCGGGAGCTTAGTCAGGGGGTCGTGGTGAGCAAGGAAGTGAATTTGCTCCTCCGCCCGCTGCGCCCGCGGATATCGCGCACCGCGACGACCTGATGCTGCTTGCCGGCATAAAGGATGTTGTGTCGGATCAGCTCGACCGGAATCGTACTGCCGTCGGTTGCGCATAGCTCGGCCTCCAGCGGCTTTCTGGCGGTGGCCGTGAGTTCGTCCCGCGAAACGGTGGGGAAGAAAGACTCGAGGGAGCAGCCGACAGGCTGAGAGCCATCGACACAGGCAAGGGCGGCGAAGCTGTGATTGGCTGCCACGATCGTCGTCTCGTTGTACACAACCAACCCCTCGACGGCGGCGTCGGCCAGCTCCTGCATACGCGCCGTCTCCCCAGCACGACGAAGATCGCGCAGATCGAGGACAAGACCGACAAGGGCCAGAAGAATGATCACGATCGAAGCGAGCGCAAGTCCGATTGCCATCCATTCCGCGGGCAGCGCCGTGGCCGAAACGACGATGCGAGGATCGGGCACGATCGCGGCCGCGCCCATCGCAGTGAAATGATGGCTGCAAATTGCGACCGTCAGCACCAACGCCCCGAGTGCCTTCCACTTGATCGTGTTGGCACGAAAGGCAACTGGCAAGGCTGCGGCGCCGAACAGCCCACCGAGGGCGATCGACGCTGCGACGAGCGGCATATCCCAGACCACGCGGCCCGCGATCTCGAAGGCAGCCATGCCAGTATAATGCATTACGGCGATACCGCCCCCCACGATCACCCCGCCGATCCAGCGTGCATACGGAACGCGGGGCGACATGCCGACGGTGAGGCCGGTTCCCGTCAAAGCGATCGCGGCGACCAGCGAGACGATCGTCAAGGCGATATTGTAGCCGCTCGGCAATGCGGGCTGGAAGGCCAGCATGGCGATGAAATGCGTTGACCAGATGCCGAAACCGGTGGCGACCGCGGCTACTGCGAGCCAGATCCGTCGCATTTCTCGTTCGCTGCGCCCGACATGATGGAGGAGGTTGACGGCCGTGAACGAGGCCAGGGCGCAGACCAAGGCCGCCAGGGCAACCAGACGCAAATCATGCTGCGTCGCAATGCAGGTATAGACCTTCAACATGCTCTTCCCCGAAGTTGGTTACGAGCTTCGGAGAAAAACCAACGGTCAAACCTTGAAGAAATGCTTATGATGGCAATTCAACTTAACCACTTCGTGGGATGGGCATTCGCGCCACCGCTTTACGCGTAAAGCAGCTATTCGCCGCCAGATGCTCGACGTCGACTTGGGCGCAAATCGGACCTAAATGTCGGATAAGATGCAATCCGAAAGCAGCCTTCCAAATCGTCGATAGCAGCCATGTCCTTGGAAAGTTCGACACCAAGATAGAGGCGTTCCGCTCCGTGCACGCCATGCGCGCACGCGTCTGGCTGCAATGCGTCAAGCCCGGGCTGATCGGCCGCGTCAAGCACCTGCGCGGCGACCTTGACCACCAGCAAGCTTGGCAGCCTTGGGGGTTGTCCAGGCAATGCGGAGGATATGTCGGCGGACGAACGATGATCTACCGGATTAACTGGGGATTAGTTGCCATGCTGCTCGCCGGCGCCTTCATTCTGGCGTTGTGCCTGCGTCGTTAGCTTGTGGCAGGGCGGCAAAAGCCAAGTACTTCATGGGAGTAGCATCGAACCATAGATTTCCGTGCACGTCCGCGACAAGATTAGTTCGTCGAACATGGAACTTTTGCCAAGCGGAGCCCTTCTTCACGTTGGAAAGGAGGAACCAATGGCAAATCTCGGAAAACTAGCGATCGCAATGCTTGGGGTTTTAGCTTACCAGAATCGCGACAAAATCGGAGACATGATCCGTCGCGCACGAGAGCGCGATCCCAATAATCCGCAGGGCGGTATCGTGGACCAGTTGTCCAAGGGCGTGTCGGGCACAGCTCTAGGCGATATCCTCGACCGGTTCAGAACTGCGGGCGCAGGCGCGAAGG
>NZ_RZSW01000621.1:0-3282 GCF_003997375.1 Mesorhizobium sp. M5C.F.Ca.IN.020.29.1.1
GCAAGAGGCTGTTACTGCGGGCGCAATAAGACAGGCGCGATCTCACTCCTCCTTCTCCGGCTTGAACCGCCTCACCACCACCTCGAACACGATATCCGAAATCCACATCGCCGAGACGCCGATGAGGAACGCCGCGGCCAGCGTCGTGGTGTCGTCGTCAGGCGACGGCAAAGGCAGGCCGGCGCGGATGTAGTGCACCACGGGAAGCGTCAGGTAGGCCGCCGCCAGCGCGCCGCAGATCGGCGACGCCACCATCTCGCGAACCTTGTAGCGGTGGCGCGACAAGGCTCGCAAAATGCCGCCGGACAGGCCGGCGACCACCACCGACGCCTTGATGCCGAGAGCATCGAGAAACTCCTGTATCCCCATCGCATCGCCTCCCGCCGTGCGGCTTCGTCCGGCAGGCCGCGCGCCGCGCGTTCGGCATCGGTCGCCTCGCGGTCCATTTCGAGGCGATCCTGCGCAGCGAGTTTTTCCGCCGCTCGCCTGGCCGTATCCTCCTTGGCCCGGCTGATGCCGCCGGCGACAAAGAAGCCGATGCCGCCGACGAGTGCTGCGAAGATCGCCATGATCGCCTTGTTGCCGGCGAGCGCGCTCAGCATGGAAAGCACCCACATCTCAATTGCCCTCCACGGCGGGCTGTCTTCTGACGAGGCCGGCGACGCCGTCGCGGACGACATTCATCAGGATCTTAAGCAGGGTCAGCACCCGGTGATCTTGAGCGCCAGGGCCGCGTCGATGCCGAACATCGTCCAGTCGAAGCCGACCAGGCCGGTAAGCAGCAGGATCAGCACATTGATCAGATTGTGCGCCGCATTGGTATTGAACCACGTCATGGCTTTGCCTTTCGAAACAAAGAGGGGGCCTTTCGAAACAAGGAGAGGATTGCGGCGACCAGCGGAGCCAGGACCGCGGCCCAGAATCCGGGCAACGGCCCAGGCCGGACTCCAGCCCTGCCCGGCTCTGCCTCCGAAGTCGGGGAACCGTTCAGCTGCGGAGGAACCGGCGCTGGAGGCTGTGCTGGGGCAGCGGGCGGCCACGGCGTGTCCTTATCCGAGACCATTTGCGGAACGCGTCGGCAAGCCTGATAATCGTAGGCGTTCTTCCCAAAGGATGCGCCGTTGTAGCCCTTGGCAAAGCCGGCCCAATCATGATTGCGCAATTTGCCGTCGAGCCGGTTGGCGGCGATGAAATTGACCGCCGCCGCCAGCTGCAGCGCCTCGTCCTCCATCATGGCTTCGACCATGGCCTGCACGGTGGGGAAGCCGGCCGCCTTGAAATTCTCGCCGAGAACCTGGCCGAGCCCCCATGACGCCGATCTGAGCGCCGCCGTCTCGTCGATCGCGATAGCCGCTTTCAGGCGCGGATAGCTGTCCCGGGGATAAGGCTTTTCGCCCCACCTGACATAGGCAAGCCCGGCCGCGACTGCTTGCGCACGCTTCGGCCCCGACAGGTTGCGGAAAAAGACATGCGGCTCGAACAGGATGATCGGCCGGCCATGGGCGTCGAAGCCGTGCCCGCTGGTCTCGACGTCGAGAAAGGCGTGGATCTCATCCTCGCCGACGCCGATTCTGGCGCCAAGTTTTGGCAGATCGAGGTCGTCCAGGCGCCTGGCGGCGCCCTTGAACGTGGTATCCATGATCGTTTCCTTTCCGCCCTTGCGGGCAGGTTGTGCGGTTTCGGATTTTTCGGTAGGGCTCAGCCTGCTCGGGAGGCTGCGGCGCTGGTCGCCTTCGAACGGCCGGTTAGGCCAACTCGGAAGCCGTCAAGCCCTGACGTGGAATGGCTTCTCATCACCCATATCGCCAGCGGCCGGACCAGCGAGTTTCTGTTCGCGTGAAGTTGAGTTGACTGCTCAGCCGGATGACGATTTGTTTCCGCTGCACAATCTGGCGGAAATCAAATGACGTTGCGGATCAAGTTGCCTGGAGGCACCCTGAAGGTGAAAACCTATCGCGAATTGCGGTCCAGAGAGCGCGACAGGCGTGTTCCCGTCATGAAGATCGGAGCGCTTTACCTAGTCTGGTGGTCGACAAAGCAGAAACCGGACAGCAATCGGCCGGAAGGCTGACCCGAACCCAGTGAGCATCTGTTCGGCGTGAACTTGCCAAGCGAGGCCGCTTGCCGCAAAAGTTAGGTGGCGGGCCGGGGGGTCGAGGAGGCATCAAATGATGACTGTGAGATCCCGCATGCACGCGTCCCTTCGGGCGAGTCCGCTTCGCTACTACTTTCATCTGGCGAAGGCTCGGTTTGGCGGTTCCCCGCAGTCCGACGAGAGCGCGATCTTGGCGCGGCTTGCCGTCAATTGCCCAGCGACCTTCGTCGAGTTCGGATTTCATCCCACAGAGTACAACTGCATCGGTCTAGCAGATTTCAAAGGGCTCCTGGTCGACGGCGACGATACCACAGTCCGGCTGGCCAATGCCGTATTGCCGAAGCGGATCGAGGCGCGGCAGAGCTTTATCACGTTGGAGAATATCAGCGGTCTCGGGTCGCACTTTCCGAAGCTTGGCGTCCTCTCGGTGGACGTTGACGGCAACGACTACTGGTTCCTGAAGGCTCTGCTGCCGGCACGTCCTGCGGTCGTGGTCGTCGAGTACAATGCCAGTTTCGGCCTCAACCCCGTCACTGTGCCCTATGATCCGGCATTTGACCGCATGGCCAAGCACGGCAGCGGTTGGTATCATGGCGCCTCGATCACCGCCTTGACGAAACTATGCAAGACGCACGGCTACAAGCTTGTTGCCGTCTCAGCCGCTGGCGGAAATGTCTTTTTCCTACCTGAGGCTTCGGACATGCCAGAACTAGACCCCGCCCATGCCTATCGAGAGAGCACTCTTCGCAACCGCTGGTCGGGCACGACAGCGAAGGAGCAGTGGGGGCGGATCAAGCACATGCCTTTTGTCGATGCCGCGTCCTAGCAGGAGCTAAAGCGTGCACGTTGGTCCGCCCCTTCGCTTCACCATCCAAGCTGTTGATGAGCAACGGCAGCTCTCCATGCCGATTGCAACCAGTGAAGATGAGGCCGAGATGCGGGCTCAGTTCAAAGAGATTTGCAAGAAGATGCCACACATGCATGTGGAGCTCTACGACGGTGCGACGCTCATTGATGAGCGGCAGCCGAACGTATCATTTCATTAGTCAGTCGCTCGCACCAGCCCATCGGCGGGAACGTCCGACCGAACAATGGCGCGCGCCGAGATTATTGCTCGATCGCCGATCGTCACGCCCTTCATGATCATGGCGCCGGTTCCGATCCAAACGTCATCGCCGATAGTGACG
>NZ_RZSW01000622.1:0-3263 GCF_003997375.1 Mesorhizobium sp. M5C.F.Ca.IN.020.29.1.1
GGCATGAACCGGTCAACAATCGTGTCGAAATAGTGTGCCCTTGTGCCGAGCTCGGGGCCGTCACCACCAATGATCCATATCCGCGGGTCGCCAAGGGCACGTAGCTTGGCGATTTCACCGGGCGCATCCGGGCAAGCAAAGATGATCAAGCGAAAAGTCGGGATGGTCAGCGCTTGATAAATGATATTGTTCAGGTGCTCGTCGCCGAATCCATAGCCCGCGGTCACTAGGACGCTTTGCTCGCGAACGATGCGCGACTGAAATTCGCGAAAGAGATCGGCATACGGCGACCCGAGGCTCGAGTTCTGCTTTGCCGGCGTCGGAAAGATCATCATTTTGGCGCCGCCGTCGGCCGGCCACTTCTCACGGATAGGGAAGAGGCCGTGATCGTCCTCTGTCCAGCTGATCGATCCATGCAACTTACACAGATAGACGAACGCATCGACTGCGGACCATTTTCGGTTTGAAAGATCCAGCTGCTCAGCCAAGGCGTAGCGAAATGTGGAGGGGTTGAATCGCCGCTCTATAATGCCCGAGAAACCATTGGCGTAAGGAATGCCAAGGCGATCCATCGCAGTTTCGTTGAACAGATCATAATTCGTGGTGAACACCCAAGGACGGGGTAGGCTTCGGTCGCGCAACACTAATTTGCGATAGAACTTTTCATAGAGGTCGCGGACAGCCGTATCCCCGTTCGCGAAAGCACCGTCAGTGCACTGCTCCCAAAGGAATGCTTGTACCTTGTTGATGACCTGCGTCAGTTCTTTGGCCCGCGTCCAGTGGGATGATTTCGCGCTACGTTGGGAGACAAAACGGAGACTGTGCAGGACCTCCATCAACCGCTCGAGGTTACGCGCGTACTCATCTTCCAGTTCGACGCCGGCCTCTTGGAGAATGGCCACTTCTTCTCTGGTTAGAAGCCAGTCGGGCGACTCTACAGGCGGCAAGTCGGCAGTGTCTTCACCCAATAAATCCTCGTCCTCCGCAGCCTGCTGTGCGGCTGCCAACGCTTGGGTGGTAGTATTGCAAAACATCTCAGCTAGGGGCTGCATCGTTGAGATGCCTCGCTCCTCTCCATCGATACGCAATGACGAGCAGCCTGCACCTAAAAGAAACGCCACGTTGCGCGCGTTCAAGGCATCGGCGATGCCTTTCTGAACTGTCTCGACTCCTTGGGTCCAATCGATGATGGCCGGTGTCGAATCGCCGTTGCGGACAATCTGAAACTGGCGCTGCGGCGCCACATTCTCGTCAGCCATCCCCTCTTCCCCCCAACGATGCGAGCATCAAGAATACGCCGCAGTAGTGACCCACCGTTCAAATTAAAGCAAAGATGATTTGTATCTACCGGCAGGTCAGCAGTTGCAAACTACGCTGCTTTAAAGCGATCGGCTGCTGAAAGCCGTTGCATAAGCGGCTCCGCTTCGGGCCAACGATAAATGTCTCCGCGCAGAAATCGGAGTTCGTCCTCAAGTTCCTCCTCGGCGATTTCCGCCCACCAGGATTTCGGGCGACCGTCACTGCCATCTGACCATCGATATCCGCGCGCCTTCAGATGATCCTTCATCTCGAAGGGGCTGTTCTCGGCCCACACCCGAACCCGGAGTCGTTGACTGGCGGCGTGGAGCTCTGAGAATGGCGTTACGCCGCTGCCGGTAATCGGCCTGGCAAGAATTTCGAGCAGCGCATGGCAATCGTCGGTCGCGCGATGCCCCTCATGGAACAGGCCCGATTGTCCGACCAGATAGCCGAGTTTGTTGCCTTCGAAGCCGTGATCCGCCCAGCGGATTTCCGTCACCGAACAGGCCCATGGTTTTGGGATGAAAGATGGCGACAGACGCTCGCAAAATGGCCTGTCGAAACCGGCGTTGTGGGCGATGATGAGATCGGCAGGCTCAATGAGTGCATCGAGGGCAACGAAATCGATCGTCTGTCCCGCCACCATCTCGTCGGTGATGCCGGTCAGGCGAGTGATTTCCGCCGGTATCGGCCCCGACGGTTGCCGGAACGCGCTGAAGACGCCGACGACATCGCCGATCATCCCTGCATCGTCATAGGTGAAGGCGACGGCACCGATTTCGATCACTTCGTCGCGGGAATGATTAAGACCGGTGGTTTCGACATCGACTAGGACGGCAAGCCTCGGAAATCTGCTGCTAGCGCGATCGATGATCGGACGTGGCACCAGCTTTCGCAAAACCTTGAACCGCCCCGTGTCTTCGAGCAGCTGGGCGAGATCATCCTCAGTTTTGGGCGTAATGTCGGGTTGCTGCCGCGCGCGCCGAGCTGGCGCAATGCGCCGCGGTGCTTCCCTGTAGCCAGGGTCAAGATCGAACAGGTCGAACTGTCCAGAAAGTGCGTTCATCAAATCATCCGGTCAGGAAGGCAGTGATCGTTGCCGACAAGATATATCGACCCAAGGGGTCCATCAAACAATGGCGCACCACCGCGGCTTGCTTGGAATCTCGTTGTCGTCGCTCGGCGACGAGGCCAACGATGACACGCAAGGTGAAAAACAGACCACATAGGCAAATCTAATCTGCGGGCTCGCCTCCGCACGAGCGATGGCGCTGGCACCTTCGGGAATTGCGCACGATCTGGCTCATTTTCGCATTGGTTCCATTGTCCTATTTCACTCATTCTAGTCTTGCCGTCCTTTGGGCGCCGGTCGCTCGGCTAGATTCCGACGACGAGCGCGCCGCCGCTGAGACCCGCCCCCGCTGCTGCAAGGAGAATCTTCTCGCCCTGTCGAAACGGCTCCATGTGATTGGCTAACGAGAGCGACAGCGGGATCGTCGCGGCGGAAGAATTGCCATATTCGGCGATGGTCTTGACGATGGCATCATCGGCAATGCCGAGGTTTCGTCCCACCGCACCGAAAATGCGGGTATTTGCCTGGTGCGGAACGAACCGATCGATCTCTTGCGGCGGCACTCCGGCAGCGACAAGCGCGTCTTTTGAGCAATCGGTCATCATCTCCACGGCCTTGCTGAACACTTCACGGCCGTCAGTGATCGTCATCCGTGTCTGCTCGAGGTCGAGGTCGCCATGGAACGGGGTGTTGCTTCCGCCGGCGGGAATCTGGATCAGCCCGTAGCCCGAACCGTCGGAATCCACCGAAGCGCCAAGAATGCCCCGGTCAGTGTCGTCGCACGAGCCGATCACCACGGCGCCGGCGGCATCGGCAAACAGCACGGCGCTGGCGCGCTCGGCCGGATTGATGCGGCGGCTGAGGATGTTGGCGGCGATGACAAGGGCGGCTT
>NZ_RZSW01000623.1:0-3214 GCF_003997375.1 Mesorhizobium sp. M5C.F.Ca.IN.020.29.1.1
GCCGAGCAGCCCGCGCCGTGGCCACAGGCCCAGGGAGACCAGATCGACGACCCTGGCCGGAAAGGAGCGGTCGAGCTCCGACTGTTGCGGCAGATAAGCGGCGCGCACGCCGGGCGCGCGGACAACCGTGCCGGCCATCGGCTTCAACACACCGACGATGCCCTTCATCAGGGTCGACTTGCCCGAGCCATTGGCGCCGACGACGGCGGTCAACGATCCCCGGCGGATCGTGCCGTCGAGATGATGGATTGCCGGATGGCTGTTGTAGCCCAGTGTCAGGTCGCGGAAGGTCAGGCAGGTTTTGGTCATGTGACGATCCGTGGGACACGACTAATACGGCAGCGGCGGTTGATATGTGATGTTATTACATTAGTCAACAAGTCAATCCGGCGGAATTGCGGCGACCGGAGCAATTTGGCGTGTGCCTATTTTCGCCCCACGCCTGCTGGCTCAAGAGGATTCGCTCATGCAACCTTGCCCCCGGTGGGCCGCGACTCTAAAGAGGCGCGACCCACAAAGGAAGGAAACGTCCCATGAGCATTCGTCGCATCGATGTTGGCCCGCGAATGAGCCAGATCGTCATCCACGGCAATACCGTCTATCTGGCCGGTCAGGTCGGCGAGCCGGGCGGAAACGTCGGCGCCCAGACAAGGGACATACTGGGGGCCATCGACGAATTGCTGGCCAAGGCCGGTACCGACAAGACCAAGATCCTGCAGGCGATCATCTGGCTGGCCGACATGAGCACGTTCGCCGAGATGAACGCGGAGTGGGACAAGTGGGTGCCGCAGGGCCATACCCCGGCGCGCGCCACCGGCGAGGCCAAGCTTGCCGGACCGGAATATCTGGTCGAGATCATTGTCACGGCCGCGATCTGAGGCAGAGCTCTTTACCCTCCCCCTTGAGGGGAGGTCGGCGAACAGTCGAAGCGAAGCGGAAACGAGACGGGGTGGGGTTCGGCGAAGCTGCACCGACCCCACCCGCGTCGCAAAGTGCCGCCCTGCGGCATTTCTTCCGCGACTCTCCCCTCAAGGGGGAGGGTAAGAGTTACCCCTGCGAAGGCGTGAATCTTGCCACCAGCGTGTGGCTCTCGGCCGCATAGGTGAAACGGACATGGGTGACGGGGTGCTCGGCGCTCCATGTCCGTCGCTCGACCACCAGGCACGGTGCGCCGACCGCGATGTCGAATGCCGCCGCAATGTGCTTGTCGGCGGCGACGGCGCGGATGCGGTGCTCGGCGGCGCTCCATGGCACGCGGGCGATCAGCCACGGCCCGGGCGCGATGGCATGAAATTCCTCGTCGGCGGCCTCGGCCACGGCGGCCAGGTTGATCAGCCGCTGTTCGTGGGCGAACGGCCGCTTGCCGGCGAAATGCCGGCATTCCAGCGCCAGCACAGGTCCGGCAGAAGCGAGTTCCAGCAAGGCGCGATCCTCCGCTCTGCTGCGCCTTTTGTGTCGCGCCACACGCTCGTAGCGATAGGGCAGGCCGAGCGCTTCGACCTCGATCCTGATGTCGTGGATTTCCAGTACCGCGGCTTGCGAATGCGGCCGCCGGACAAAGCTGCCGGAGCGGCGGCGGCGCTCGATCAGCCCGGCCTTGGCAAGCTGCGACAGCGCCTTGTTCACCGTCATGCGCGAACAGTTGTACTCGGCCGTCAGTTCGTGCTCGAACGGAATGCGGTGGCCGGGCGCCCAGGCGCCGGACAGAATCCGCTCGCTGATGTCGGACAGGATGCGCTGATGCAGCGAGAGAGACTCGCCGACGTCCACATCGATTGTTCCGATCATGCTCATGCCGAAAGCGCCGTCATCACCTTGCGAAAACGCTCGGCAATGGCATCGCGCCTTGCATGCGTGCCGCTGCTGACCAGTTTCTTGCCATGCACCCAGACGCAATCGACCTTGGTGCCGTTGGCGAAGATCCAGGCGTCGAGCACCGCATCGCCCGTCTTGCCGGCAAGCGAAGGGTGATCACCGTTCAGCGAGACGAAATCGGCTGAGGCACCGGCGGCGATCCGCGAGAGACCTGCGCCAAGCGCGGCGCTGCCGCCGTCGAGCGCTGCATCGAACAGTGCGCGGCCGGTCGAACCGCCGGCGACCGCCAGCATGTTGCGGGCACGGTGGGCGAGGCGCTGCGAATATTCAAGCTGCCGCAATTCGTCGGGCACGCCGATCTGCACGTTGGAATCGGAGCCGACGCCGAAGCGGCCGCCATGTTGTTTGAACAAAGGTGCTGCAAAGGTGCCGTCGCCGAGATTGGCCTCGGTGATCGGGCAGAGGCCGGCGATGGCCCCGCTTTTCGCCATGGCCGCGGTCTCGATCTCGTTCATGTGGGTGGCGTGAATCAGGCACCAGCGCTTATCGACATTGGCATTGGCGAGCAGCCATTCGACCGGCCGCGCCCCGGACCAGGCAAGGCAGTCCTCAACCTCCTTCACTTGCTCGGCGATATGGATGTGGATCGGTCCGCCGGGTACCATTGCCGCGATGTTTTCCAACTCCTCCGGTGTCACGGCGCGCAGACTGTGCGGGGCGATGCCGACGACCGCGTGATTCAAGGTGCGAACGGATTCGCGGCATTTCTCAACAAGCCTCGAGAACCGATTCACATCGTTGATGAATCGCCGCTGGCCTTCGTTCGGCGCTGCGCCGCCGAAAGAGGCATGCGCATAGAAGACCGGCAGCAGCGTCAGCCCAATGCCGGTGTCGGCAGCCGCGGCAGTGATGCGCTCGGCCATCTCGGCGACGTTGGCATAGGGCCGGCCGTCGCGGTCGTGATGCAGATAGTGAAACTCACCGACGCGTGAGAACCCAGTTTCCAGCATCTCGACATAGAGCTGCGCGGCAACCGCCTCGACCTGGTCCGGTGTCATCGACAGCGCGAAGCGGTACATCACCTCGCGCCAGCTCCAGAAACTGTCGGCAGAAGGGCCGCGCAACTCGGCGAGGCCGGCCATGCCGCGCTGAAAGGCGTGGCTGTGCAGGTTCGGCATGCCTGGCAGCAGAATGGCATGGTGTTCGTCGCCGGGCCGGGGGGTGGTGTTAGGTTCGACCGTGGCGATGCGGCCTTCACTGGCGACGATCCGGGCATTGGAATGCCAGCCGTCGGGCAGAAGCACCTGTTCCGCAAAGATCGCCGTCACGTTTTTCTCTCCGATTCCCTGTGTCCCGTGCAATGATACCACTTGCAGGGCATCTCAATATGTATATACAT
>NZ_RZSW01000624.1:0-3208 GCF_003997375.1 Mesorhizobium sp. M5C.F.Ca.IN.020.29.1.1
GAAAAGGGTGGCTGGCTGGCCGACATATCAGGCTATCTGGCCGATCCGACCCTGACCGATCCTGGGCTTGTCGAAAGCGATTTCGCCGAGGCCGGCATGCTTTTCGCCAAGGACAGCCAGGGCGTGCTGCGTTCGCTGCCCTTCTCGGTGGATTACTGGATCGTCTACTGGAACAAGGAGCTGTTCGAGGCCAAGGGCCTCAAATACCCTGAATCGTTCGACCAGTTGGTGGCCGCCGCCGAAGCGCTGACCGATCCATCCACCAACACTTTCGGTTTCGTCGCCCGCGGCCTCAAGAATGCCAACACGCCGGTGTGGACGTCGCTGATGCTCGGCTACGACATGACGCCGCTCGACGACAAGGGCAAGCTGCGCACCGAAACGCCCGAGGCGATCGAGGCCGCGGCCCTCTACCAGAGGCTGATGACCAAGTCGGCCCCTCCGGGCGTCACCGGCTTCAATTGGGCTGAAGCGCAGTCCGCCTTCCTGCAAGGCAAGATTGGCATGTGGTTCGATGGCGTGGGTTTTGCTCCGCCGATGGAGAATCCCGAAAAGTCGCGCGTGGTCGGCAAAGTCGGCTATGGCGTCATGCCCAAGGGGCCCAAGGCGCATGCCTCCGGGACGTTTGGCGACGGCCTCGGCGTGACCGCCTCCAGCGAAAAGAAGGAAGCTGCCTATCTCTTCTGTCAGTGGGCGGTTTCCCCGGGCATGGGCGCACGCCTGCTCCAGGCCGGCGCCGGCGTGCCGTTCCGCAAGTCGGTGCTGGAAGATCCGAAGGTGCGCGAAGGCGTCACCATGCCGGCAAGCTGGCTCGATGCAGTGGTCCAGTCCGGCAATATCAGCAGGCTGGCGCTGCCGGTGATCATCCCGGTCACCGAGTTCCGCGACATCTACGGCGTGGCGTTGACCAACATGATTGCCGGTGCCGATCCTGCCGAGGAGCTGAAGAAGGCCACCGCACAGTTCCAGCCGGTTCTCGACAGGAGCGAGCAGGGCTGATGTCGACCATCGCCCCTGAACGCACCGGGGTGACGACGGGTCGCACCGAGGTGACGACGGATCGCACCGGGGTAGCGACGCAGGCCATCGAGGAGAGCCAGTCGGTCCGGCTGGCTCCCAACTACTGGCCCTTTGTCGTCCCGGCGCTCGTCGTCGTTAGCGCCGTGATCGTGTTTCCCTGGGAGTTCACGCTCTGGATGAGCGTCAACAGCTGGACGATCGGCCAGTCGCGGAGCTTTGCCGGGATGGAAAACTATCTCCGTCTGGCCAGCGACCCGCGATTCTGGGAATCCCTTGTTCATACGTTGACCTACACCTCGCTGTCGGTGGCAGCGCCGATGTTCTTGGGCACTGTCGCCGCCCTGATCTTCGACGCCAGGTTTCCGCTGCGCGGCCTGCTGCGCGGCGTCTTCGTCATGCCGATGATGGCAACGCCCGTTGCCGTGGCGCTGGTCTGGACCATGATGTTCCATCCCCAGCTCGGCGTGCTCAACTACCTTCTATCGCTGGTCGACATCCCGGCGCAGGAATGGATATTCAACGCCAACACGGTCATCCCTTCGCTGGTCGCGGTCGAGACCTGGCAGTGGACGCCGCTGGTGATGCTGATCGTGCTGGGCGGGCTGGCCTCGGTGCCGCGCGAGCCGTTCGAGAGCGCCGAGATCGACGGTGCCAATGCCTGGCAGCAATTCCGCTACCTCACTTTGCCGATGATCGCGCCGTTCCTGATGATTGCGTTGATCATTCGCACCATCGATGCGCTGAAGAGCTTCGACATCATCTATGCGATGACCCAGGGCGGACCGGGCACGGCGTCCGAAACCATCAACATCTATCTCTACAACACCGCCTTCTCCTACTACGACATCGGCTATGGCTCGGCCATGGCCGTGGTGTTCTTCATCGTCATCGTGGCGCTGTCCTTCATTCTCCTGATGCTGCGCCAGCGCTCGCAGTGGAACGATGCGGAGGGCAAATAGATGAGCTCACGTCTGCTCAACCAGATCGGCCTGTTTTTTGCGGCTCTGGTCATCGTCTCGCCGGCGATCCTGTTCTTCCTCTGGATGATCTCGCTGTCGCTGAAATTCGAGATCGACAACGGCGCCTATCCGCCGATCCTGATCCCTGAACGTTTCGCCTGGTCGAACTATGTAAAGGTGTTCGAGGAGAACAATTTCCTGCTCTATCTCTGGAATTCGGTTCTGGTGACGGGCACGGCGACATTGCTGGCGCTGCTGATCGGCGTACCGGCTGGCTATGGCATAGCGCGGCTCAAGGCTGAAAGATCGGCGATCGTCATCATGATCGCCCGCATGACGCCGGGGCTGTCCTATCTCATCCCGCTGTTTTTGCTGTTCCAATGGATCGGGATCCTCGGAACGCTCTGGCCGCAGATCATCATCCACCTGGTGGTGACGGTGCCGATCGTGGTCTGGGTGATGATCGGCTATTTCGAGACCACGCCGATGGAACTGGAAGAGGCGGCCAACATCGACGGCGCCAGCTCCTGGCAGGTATTTCGGCTGGTCGCCCTGCCCATCGCCAAGCCGGGCATCGTTGTCGCCTTCATCCTGTCCGTCATCTTTTCGTGGAACAATTTCGTCTTCGGCGTGGTGCTCGCCAGCCGCGAGACGCGCACGCTACCGGTCGCCGTCTACAACATGCTTTCCTATGAGCAGGTGAGCTGGGGGCCGCTTGCCGCCGCAGCACTGGTGGTTACGCTGCCGGTGCTGGTCCTGACCATGTTCGCGCAAAAGCAGATCGTCGCCGGGCTGACCACCGGCGCGGTCAAGGGCGGCTGAAGCCGCATTCCAGCTCGACATCACTCTTCTCCCGGAGAAATCCAATGGCATCGGTAACCATCAACAACGTGCAGAAAGCTTTCGGAGCCACCAGGATCATTCACGACGTCAGCGTCGATATCGCCGACGGCGAGTTCGTCATCCTGGTCGGCCCGTCGGGATGCGGAAAGTCGACGCTGCTGCGCATGATCGCCGGACTTGAAACGATCTCCGGCGGCAGGATCGCCATCGGCGAGCGGATGGTCAACAATCTGCGGGCGCGGGACCGCAACATCGCGATGGTGTTCCAGAATTACGCGCTCTATCCGCATATGACGGTGGCCGACAATATGGGCTTTGCCCTCAAGATCAAGAAAGCCGATCCGGCCGATACCGCCGGCCGCGTCAGGAATGCCGCCAATATCCTT
>NZ_RZSW01000625.1:0-3186 GCF_003997375.1 Mesorhizobium sp. M5C.F.Ca.IN.020.29.1.1
CGCTGTCGGCGGTCCGAAGCTGGCGCCGTCGATCTCACCAGGCAAGACTCAGAGCGGGGCACTCGGCGGCGCCGTCGGCGGCGTGGTTGCCGGGCTGCTTCTGGCGGCCGCGGCCGGAGGCGGAAATCTCGCAGTGCTCGGCGTCGTCGCGCTCGTGCTTTCGCTCGTCTCCCAGGCCGGCGACCTTTTCGAATCATGGGTGAAGCGCCGCCACAACCGCAAGGATTCGGGCACGCTGATACCGGGCCATGGCGGCGTCATGGACCGGGTCGACGGGCTTGTCGCGGCGGCTTTCGCCCTGTACGTCATCGGCTGGATTTCGGCGACCGCCGACCATCCGGCACAGGGGCTGTTTCCAGCTTGACCAGCATTGATTCCCGGCCTGGTTTCTTGACCTGCGCAGGATGCGCCATGGATTCGCCTGGATTGATGCCACAGTCGCGGTACGACCGTGCTGCGGACGAATTTGAGGACATGAGTTGAACGAGATTCTTCACGCGGTTTTCAGCACGGAAGGCTTTGTCCTCGGCACGCTGGTGCCGTTCCTGTTCGTGCTGACCGTAGTCGTGTTCGTCCACGAGATGGGTCATTATCTCGTCGGCCGCTGGTGCGGCATCGGCGTGAAAGTCTTTTCGATCGGCTTCGGCCCGGAACTCTTCGGCTTCTATGACAGCCATGGCACGCGCTGGAAACTCTGCGCCATACCACTCGGCGGCTACGTCAAATTCGTCGGCGACATGAACGCCACATCGAGCCAGCCCAGCTCGGAGGAGATCGAAACGCTGACCGATGCCGAGCGCAAGATCGCGTTTCACACGCAGCCGGTCTGGAAGCGCGCCGCGACTGTGGTGGCCGGTCCGCTGTTCAATTTCCTGCTGACGATCGCCGTCTTCGCGGTGCTGTTTACCGCCTATGGCCGCCCTGTGATGGAGCCGATGGTGGCTGAAGTCACCGCCGACAGTCCGGCGGCGCAGGCCGGGATCCTGCCCGGGGACCGATTCGTCAGCGTCGACGGCAGCAAGGTCCAGACCTTCGCCGACGTCCAGCGCCGGGTCTCGGGCCGCGGCGGCGACGCCATCACGTTCGTCATGCTGCGCGACGGCAAGGAGATCACCGTTACGGCGACGCCGCGGTTGATGGAACAGGAAGACGCGCTGGGCAACAAGGTCAAGGTGGCCGTGATCGGCGTCGTCAACAACCAGGAATTCGGCCAACCGCGCCTGATCACCTATAGCCCGGCTGGCGCACTGGCTGCCGCGGTCGAGGAAACCGGCCACATCATCCAGGGTACCGGCCAGTTCCTGCAGCGTTTCGTCGTCGGTCGCGAAGACAAATGCCAGCTGGGCGGTCCAATCAAGATCGCAAAGATGTCGGGGCAGGCGGCAAAACTGGGCTTCGACTGGCTTGTGCAACTTGTTGCGCTGTTGTCGGTCGGGATCGGTATTCTCAACCTTTTGCCGATTCCCCCCCTCGACGGCGGCCATCTCCTGTTCTACGGCGTGGAGGCCGTCATTCGGCGACCGGTGTCGGAACGGATGATGGAAATGGGTTACAGGGCCGGCCTGCTTCTCGTCTTGGGCTTCATGGGGTTCGTTTTCTGGAACGACCTGTTTGGATGCTGAAATCATGAAGAAATTTGGCTTCGGCACAGCCAATGTTGAGACGCCGTTTACCATGCATGGGGATATGCGTGACGCGAAAGCCACGCAACAGGGTTAAGTAAATACAAATTAACCAGGAGCCTTGCGTGTAGGGAAAATCCGGTTAATACGGTAGGGGAAATTACCGCACGTCCGGTTTTCTCGCCGTGGGGACTTCGAGAAAAGGTACAAAAGCCCGATGAAGGCAGCATCCAAGTTTCTGAGCGCCGCGTCCGCGGTGGCCCTGTCCGCCGCCCTGGTCGTACCAGGTGCGCTCACAGTGCAGTTCGTTGCCACATCGGCGGCCGAGGCCGCTGTTGTTTCAAGAGTTGAAGTCAGCGGCAATCAGCGTGTCGACGCCGACACGATCCGCAACTACGTCACGATCAAGCCCGGCAAGCCCTTTTCCAGTTCCGATATCGACGATGCGGTCAAGGCGCTGTTCGGCACCGGGCTGTTCTCGGACGTCCAGATCAACCAGGTCGGTTCGTCGCTGATCATCAAGGTTTCCGAATATCAGGTCGTGAACCAGGTGCTGTTCCAGGGCAACAAAAAACTCAAGGACAACGCCCTTGCGACGGCGGTCCAGTTGAAGCCGCGTGGAACGTTCTCGCAGCAGGCGCTCGATGCCGACGTCGAGGCGGTCAAGGCTGCTTACAGGCGTATCGGCCGCGACGACGCCGCCGTGACCACCCAGATCATGGATCTCGGCGACAACCGCGTGAACGTGGTCTTCAACATCAACGAAGGCGGCCGCACGCAGATCGCCGCGATCAATTTCGTCGGCAACAGTGCCTATTCGAGCCGTCGCCTGTCCGACGTCATCTCCACCAAGCGCTCGACCATCCTTTCGTTCGTGCTGCGCGACGACGTCTATGACGAAGATAAGCTGCGCGCCGACGAGGAGCTGCTGCGCCGTTTTTATTACAATCACGGATATGCCGACTTCCAGGTGATTTCCGCGGTCGGCGAACTCGACGAAACCACCAACAAGTACACGGTGACCATCACCGTGCAGGAGGGCGACCGCTACACCTTCGGCGACGTCAGCGTCGAGAGCACGATTCCCGAGGTCGACGCTGCATCGCTGCAGTCGGCGGTCGAAACCCACAAGGGCGACGTCTACAACGCTGAGAACGTCGAAGACACCATCATTGCGTTGACCGAGAGGGTCGCCGGTTCCGGCTATCCCTTCGCCCAGGTGACGCCGCGCGGCGACCGCAATTTCGAGAACCACACCATTTCAGTGGTCTATACGATCGACCAGGGTACCAAGGCCTATGTCGAGCGCATCGAGATTCGCGGCAACGACCGGACACGCGACTATGTCATTCGCCGCGAATTTGACGTGAGTGAGGGCGATGCCTTCAACCAGGTTCTCATCCAGCGCGCGAAGAAGCGGCTGGAAGCGCTCGATTATTTTGAAAAAGTCGAAGTTTCCACCGTTCCCGGCTCTGAGCCAGACCAGGTGGTGCTCGTGGTCGACGTGGTCGAAAAATCGACCGGCGAGTTCTCGATTGGCGCTGGCTATTCGACAGGCGGCGAC
>NZ_RZSW01000626.1:0-3177 GCF_003997375.1 Mesorhizobium sp. M5C.F.Ca.IN.020.29.1.1
TTGCAGTCGAGAACCCGCTCGAAAAAGTGGCCGCTGAGCAAGGGACGGCCGAAGTGCTTCTCGGCGTCGGCGTGCTCGGCCGGCAGGAACTCCAGCCGTCGGTCGAAATTGCCGAAGCAAGGCGTGCGCTGCGCAAAGCTGGCGATCTCCTGGTAGACCGACGACGGCAGGGCAAGCCCGGAAAAGAGGCCGTCCGAGCGGAGCGCGCCGACCACGGCATCACGATCGACGCCGGTGAACATCGTCTCCTCAGCTTTTTGTGCCGGTCGAACCGGTTTTGCGCCACGCCAATGCAACCGCCGCCCCGGCATGGTGCGCGCCAGCATGAACATCGGCAGCCATGCCGGATTCTCGCGAAGATCCGACAGATAGGTTGGAATCCGCACGGCAATGCGGCGCAGCAGGCTGCCGTTTCGAGCGATCGACTCGAGGCTTGCAGCACCGGATTTGTCAGGGCTTGAAAGGGCCATCAGGATCCTCAGCTATGAGGGCAGCGTCGACGAAGCGTCGGCCGCTCACCGCTCAGGCGTTACCCATAACCGATCCGCCCGCATCAAAGGAATGGTAACCCCCGGTCAGGTTTTGTGCAATGCACAATGAAAGGAGCTGTCGCAAACTTTCCGGCAAGCTTGACAGAGCATTAAGGCTCGTTGATTTCGCGACAGCGAGTGTTTCGAGCGAGGTGGAACGGAGGCCGCGCGCGGCGGAGAAGATCGCGACGAAGCGATCAAACCCCGTCGAGAATGATGATCGTCGGCCGGTCGGGCAGGGTCTTCAGCGAAACCGTCAGCGACCGGCCGGAGAGGAATTCCACCGCGAAATCGTCGCCCATCCTGCCTGTGAATTCGCTGATCGCGGTGGCATGGCGATGCATCGGCAGGATCATCGAGGAATAGAGCCGCGCGGTGATTTCGGTCATCCGGTCAAGCGACAGCGTCATGCCGCCGTCGATAGGCACCATAAGGATATCGAGCCGGCCGATGGCGCCGTAATGCGCATCCTCCAGCCGGTGGTGCAGATGGCCGAGATGGCCGATGCAGAGTCCCGCCACTTCGAAAATGAATATGGAATTGCCGTCCTTGCCGAGATCGCCGCCATCGCGGATATCCGTGGGCACGTTGCGGATGTAGACATCGTCCACGACAACGGCGTGGCGCGCCGGCCCGCCGTCCGGATTCCAACCGCGCAGCACAAATTCGATGGCGGGATCCGGATGGTCCGAATAATGGGTGCGGTGGGCCTTGTTCATGGTCACCACGCGCGGCAGCGGGTCGGCGCCATAGACGCCGGAAAAGTCGGTGGCGATCCTGACGCCAGCGGGCGTCTCGATGATGTAGGTCGAATGGCCGGCATAGGTGATCGTAACGTCGCCGTCGACGAAAGCCTCGGCCAGCAGAGGCGTCTGCGCCTTTGGCGCTGTGAAGCTGGCATAGGTGGCCGACGGCAGCGCTTCGGCGATCGCAACGCATCTCGATGGCGGCGGCTCTTCCTGGGCCGACGCGGCGAACGGCCAGAAAGCCAGGGTCAGCAGAACGGCAGCAGATAGGCGGAGCATGACTGCCTCCCGTGGCAGGATCGGCGCTCATGCTACGATAACGCTAGCAATTGCGATGGCTATCGTCGGGACAGTCACGTTTTCGCGAGCGCCGGAGGGGTTGGTAGTCTGGACCTTTTGTCCCGACTTGCGCGACAAATCGCGCGGAATGGAACGCGCCATGGCTCGGCCTCCCGACTGACATCGCCAGTGATCACGGCGTCGGACGGAAGACGCCGTTCTCGTCGCGCTTGAGCGGTGCGGTTTGCCGGGAAAGCGGCACACCAGGCGCTTCGGTGACCGAAACGCCCTCCGTCCAGTCGGCGGGTGCAATAGCGATGTAACGCGCATATCCGCCTGACCCACCGAGCGGCTTGGCAAAGCCGATTGTGACCAACGCCCCGGCCTCTGGCACCTTATCGAGATTTGCAACGCCTTCTGCCTGCGTGAAATCGTTGTGAAGCAGCCAATGTTCGCCTTCGAGATTGGGCGTGGTGTCGGTGTCGAGCGGCTCATGACCATGAAACAGAATCTTCCGCTCCAGATGCAGAAACTTCAGCGCGTTCAAACTGACGCCTGGAAACGGCTTCTGGTTGAAGCGGGCGGCATCGGACCATTTCTTGTGCCAATCCGAACGCACAAAGACGACCGAACCCTCCGGTATGCGGCCGTGCTCCTTTTCCCATTCTTCGATGTCAGCGACCTGGAGGTGATAGCCTTCGTCAGTCTGCACCTTGCCGCTGATGTCGATTACGACGAGCGGCCGCACGGCATAAGTGGCCGGCAGGTCGCTGATCGTTGCACCGAGTGGGTTCCAGTGGGAGGGCGGATCGAGCTGCGTGCCATACTGGTCCGTCGTCAACTCGTACGCGCTCGCGACGAACCCATGCTTGTCGTAGGTGAACTCTTCGCCGGCCTTAACGTAGCCCTCGATATCCTTGCCGGCGACAGCCGGTTTGAACTTAGCATTTGCGAAGCCTGGCCATACGGGCTGCACCGGCTCGAAGGCATGGGTCAGATCGATGTACTTGGCCGATTTGAGCGTGTTCTCATAAACCGACCAAAGGGACGATTCCTGCGCCACCGCGATCGCCGGCACTGACCAAGCGGCTCCGAGTAAGGCGATACGAACGAATTGAGATACATTCATCTGCAATCTCCCCTAGACGTCGCCGAGTATCGCGAGTTTCCCGCAGGACGACAAGCATATGCATTCCTCGCAGGAGTGTCGCGCCAATACGGCTTCCACCAAGCCGCTTTCCGCCCACGGCTTGAGCGCCGCCTCATCCCAGCGGAGGACGCGCTCTTCCCTCGTCCGCTTACCGGAGAGGGACGCCCTTCACTTCACCGGCGCCACCCAGATCTCGGCGTCGAGCCTCTTGGTCGCGAGGCCGCGCGCGATGGCTTCGGCGCTGCGGGCGTTTTTCGACATGGCCGCGGCCTGACGCTTGCTGATCACCAGCCCTTCGGCCAGTGCCCGGTTTCCCGAAAACACCCGCGACAGGAACGGCACGCGGCTGCCGCGCGCCCGCGAGAACCGCGCCGGCATGGTTTGCCTGGCGGTGTGGGCGACGACCTCGTCGATCCAGCCCTCCGCCAGCCGTGCGCCCGGCTCCAGCAGCAGCAGCCAGTCGCTCTTGGCC
>NZ_RZSW01000627.1:0-3143 GCF_003997375.1 Mesorhizobium sp. M5C.F.Ca.IN.020.29.1.1
CCGCAAGGCGGTGCTCGAGGCCGGCTGCCCCATCATCGGCCAGACCGCCGATCTCGCGCCCGCCGACCGCCGGCTCTATGCGATCCGCGACGTGACGGGAACCGTCGAATCGGTGCCGCTGATCACCGCCTCGATCCTGTCGAAGAAGCTGGCCGCCGGCCTGCAGTCGCTGGTGCTCGACGTAAAGGTCGGCAACGGCGCCTTCATGGAAAAGTCGCGCGACGCAACAACGCTGGCGAACAGCCTGGTAGAAGTCGCCAATGGCGCAGGACTGAAGACCTCAGCACTGGTCACCGGCATGAACGAGCCGCTGGCGTCGGCAGCCGGCAACGCGGTCGAGGTGCGCAACGCCGTCGATTTTCTCACCGGCCGCTTCCGCGACCGGCGCCTGGAGGATGTGACGCTGGCATTGGCCGCAGACATGCTGCAGTCTGCCGGGCTGGTGTCGTCCAACCAGGATGGCATGCGGCGCGCCGCCGAGACGCTTGCCGGCGGCGGTGCCGCCGCCGTCTTCGCGCGCATGGTGGCGGCGCTCGGCGGCCCCGCAGATTTCGTCGAGAATCCGGAAAAATACCTGCCGAAGGCGACGACTGAATTTGCGGTCAAGGCGACCGAACACGGCTTCGTCACCGGCATCGCGACCCGCGACATTGGGCTCGCCGTCGTCGGGCTTGGCGGGGGGCGCATACGGCCGGACGACAGGATCGATCATGCGGTCGGCATCACCCGGCTGTTGCCGGTCGGCGCGGAGGTGCGCCCCGGTGAGGCGCTGGCGCTGGTCCATGCCCGCAATCCCACGGATGCCGAAGCGGCCGCGGCCGCCGTGCTTTCGGCCTATGCGATCGGTGCTTCGAAGCCGCCCGCGGAAAAAACCGTCATCCGGCGGATCCTGCCGCGCGGGTGATCCGTCAGCAAGGCTCTACCTTCTTGTTGGACGATGATCGTTCCGAGAACCGGTTTCACTTTTCCGGGATCTTGGTTCACTGGATGAGCAGCAGCGCGCCGTTCTCGACCTGGTACTTTTCAAGCCGCTGGAGAAAGCTCAGACCGATCAGGTTGGTGCGCAGCGCCTTGTCGTCGAGCACCACCGCCTGGACGCCGTCGACCGTGATCTTGCCGATCTGCAGCCGATCGATGGTCGCCAGGGCAGCCCTGATCGCGCCGTTGGCGGTGTTTACCTCGTGCTTGAAGTCGGACACGTTCAGCGAGATGCCAATCCTGCGCGCCGTCGAACTGTTGATGGCCACGAGCGTTGCGCCGGTGTCGATCATGCCGTCGACCGTTCGACCGTTGAGCCTGAACGCCGACGTGAAATGCCCGCGCGCGTCAGCGGCGACCACGACCTTGCGGCCGAGCGGCCGCGGCGTCGCCGGTCTATCCGGAACCGTGGCCAGATTCAGATCCGTTTGCGTTTCGACTGCCGGCCTGGTACCGACCGCCGATTTCAGCAGGCCATCGAGCATCTGCGGATTCGACTGATAGAGGATCGGGAACGACGCCGATGCTACGGCGAGCATGCCAAGGATGATAAGATTGCGCAGCATGGACCGGCCTTCGTGAAGGCCCATGCTTATCGCGGCATGGTGTTTGCCGCTTTAACAGATGCGGAAAGCGGCCGTTTGCGTAAACGATCGGTAAACGAGTGGCACGGTCATTTGGTCCCGTACATGCGGTCTCCGGCGTCGCCGAGGCCCGGCATGATATAGCCTTTCTCGTTGAGCTGGCGGTCGATGGAAGCGGTGAAGACCGGAACATCGGGATGCGCCTTGATGAAGCGCTCGAGGCCTTCGGGGGCAGCCAACAGGCAAAGGAAGCGGATGCTGGTGGCGCCGCGCCCTTTCAGCTTGTCGATCGCCGCGATCGCCGAATTGGCGGTCGCCAGCATCGGATCGACGACGATCACCAACCGGTCGGCGAGATCGCTCGGCGCCTTAAAGAAATACTCGACCGCTTCCAGCGTTTCGTGGTCACGGTAGAGACCGATATGTGCGACGCGCGCCGCCGGCACCAGGTCGAGCAGGCCTTCGAGCAAGCCGTTGCCGGCGCGCAGCACCGAGGCGAAGACCAGCTTCTTGCCTTCCAGCGTCGGCGCTTCCATCGTCTCGATCGGCGTTTCGATCGTCGTCGTCGTCAGCTCGAGATTGCGAGTGACCTCGTAGCCGAGAAGCAGCGAGATCTCGCGCAGCAGCCGCCGGAAGCCGGCCGTCGAGGTTTCCTTCTTGCGCATGATGGTCAGCTTGTGCTGGACAAGCGGGTGGTCGACGACGGTGACGCCCTGCATGGTATTCTCCTGAAATCCCGGCTGCCTACGCGAACCCTAGCGACAATGCGCCGGCCAAGGAACCGCCTGCTGCCGCCGACCACAGCTTTTGCCGAAAAAAGAGAGTTAGCGGGCGGCGCTGTTGAGGCGGGTGAGAAGCGCTGTCCTGGTCTTCTTGTCGACAAAGGCGGCCTCGATGGCGGTTCTGGTGACGGCGGCGAGCGCCTTGTCGTTCATCGAAAAATGCTCGGCGGCAATGTCGTATTCGCGCTTCAGCGACGTCCAGAAATAGGGCGGATCGTCGGAGTTTAGCGTCACCTTGCAGCCTGCCGCCTGCAGTGCCGGAAAAGGGTGATCGGCGAAACTGTCGAAGACCTTCAGCGCGACGTTGGAACTGGGACAGCATTCGAGTACGACGCCTTCGTCGGCGATGCGCCGGACAATGTCGGGGTTCTCGACGGCGCGCACGCCATGGCCGATGCGGGCGGGGCGGATGTGATCGAGTGCGGCCTCGACGCTCTCCCAGCCCATCAGTTCGCCGGCATGGACGGTGATGCCGAGGCCGGCCTCCCGCGCGATTTCGAAGGCCCTGACATAATCCTCCAGATCGCCCATCCGCTCGTCGCCGGCGACGCCGAAGCCGGTGACCAGCGGATGCCCGCAGCGGGCCGCGAAGCGCGCCGCCTGCTCGATCGATTCGACGCCGGTATTGCGCACGCCGGTGACGATCATGCGGCCCTCGATGCCGGTCTTGGCCTTGGCGCGCGCGATGCCTTCGCCGAGCGCGTCCGTATAGGCCTTGGGCGACAGGCCGGCCTTGCCGGCGTGGTCCGGCGAGGTGAAGATCTCGGAATAGATGGCGCCGTCGCGGGCGAGGCTGGTC
>NZ_RZSW01000628.1:0-3141 GCF_003997375.1 Mesorhizobium sp. M5C.F.Ca.IN.020.29.1.1
GGGCATGACGAAGATCGAGCTGTGCAGGTCGCGAAAGATTTTGCCCTTTTCGCGCGGCCTGCCCGACGGCGCGGTGACCTTCGAGGCGATGATCCACCACTGCCGCGAGGTGGCGGCGGCGACCGGCCTGCCGGTCTCGGCCGATCTCGAAAAGGGCAAGGGCGACAGCGCGACAAGTGCATCCGAAACCATCTTCGCGGCCGAGGCCGCGGGCCTCGCCGGCTGCTCGATCGAGGACCACACCGGCGAGCCCGACAAGCCGATCTATGATTTTTCGCATGCCGTCGAGCGCGTCGCCGCCGCAGCGGAGGCGGCACGGGCGCTGAAGCACGATTTCGTCTTCACCGCGCGGGCTGAGAATTTTCTATGGGGCAAGCCCGACATCGACGACACGATCAAGCGGCTGCAGGCCTTCGAGAAGGCCGGCGCCGACGTGCTCTACGCGCCGGGCATCAGTGACATCGAAACGGTGCGAACCGTATGCTCGGCGCTGATCAAGCCGGTCAACGTCATGGTGAGGCCCGGCTTCACCATCGCCGATCTTTCCCTGGCAGGCGTCAAGCGCATTTCGCTCGGGCCCTGGCTGACCAATTTCGCCTTCGGCATGCTGGAGACGGCGGCGCGCGAGATCCAGCAGGACGGCACCTTCGGCTTCACCCGCACCGCCATGCCTTTCGGCAAGCTGCAGGCGTTGTTTGCCGAACCCAACGCATGACGCTCACCGTCGTCGACATGCACACCGGCGGCGAGCCGCTGCGGATCGTCACCGGCGGCTATCCCAAGATCCCCGCAGGCACGATCCTGGAAAAGCGCGCCTATGTGCGCGACCACCTCGATCATCTCAGGAAGATCCTGATGTTCGAGCCGCGCGGCCACTACGACATGTATGGCGCGCTGCTGGTGGAACCCGACCTGCCCGGCGCCGACCTCGCCGTGCTGTTCATGCACAATGAGGGCTATTCGACGATGTGCGGCCACGCCATCGTCGCGCTCGGCCGCTACGCCGTCGACGAGAGGCTGGTGGCGCGGCAGGAGCCGGTGACGACAGTCAATATCGAAGCGCCGTGCGGGCTGGTCGTCGCCTCGGTCGAGGTGCAGGACGGCAAGGCCGGCGCGGTGTCGTTCGAAAGCGTGCCGGCCTTTCTGTTCGCCCGCGACCAGGAGATTGAATTGCCGGGCTTCGGTTCGATCGGCTTCGACATCGCCTATGGCGGCGCCTTCTATGCGCTCGCCGATTGCCGCCAGTTCGGGCTGGAATTCGGCAGGAACCGCGTGCGCGATTTCATCGATGCGGCGACAATGCTGACCGGGAAACTGAAGGCCGAGTTTCCGCTGTCGCATCCCGACCATGCCGACCTTGCCTTTCTCTACGGTACCATCCTAACCGACGGACAGGACGCATTTTCCGATACCCCGACCAAAAACATCTGCGTCTTCGCCGAGGCCGAGGTCGACCGTTCGCCGACCGGCTCGGGCGTCACTGCGCGGCTGGCGGCAATGCATGCCAAGGGCGAAATCGCCGGCCAGACGCGGCTGTTCGAGAGTGTTGCAGGCTCGCGCTTTTTCGGCAGCGTGGCGAGGACCGCGAAAGCCGGGCTGCATGACGCCATTATCGCCCGAGTCGGCGGCCGCGCCTACTACTGCGGCCGGGCCGAATTCATCGTCGAACCCGACGACGAGTTGGGACGCGGTTTTCTTTTACGCTAGCGCCGGGGTGTGCTGAGATTCGGGTCAGCCCGTGCTGAGAACGGTGGGTTCCGAGAACCGGAACGGAGCGTAACGTTTGGGTGCTTACCGGAAGCACAGGAAAACGCCATTCGCAAGCCGGCCTCACCCGAATATCAGCACGCCCTAAGCCGCTTCCCGCGCACTGATCGCCTTGTGCAAATGCACCATCATGGCGGCGGCGAAGAGCGGCGTCAGAAGGTTGAGCAGCGGCACGGCGAGGAAGGCAGCGATGACCAGCCCGGCGAGGAACACCGTGACGGCATGTTTTTTGCGCAACGCCCGTGCCTCGGCCTCCGGGCGAAAACGCATGGCGGCGAACTCGAAGAACTCACGCCCCAGCAGATAGCCGTTGACGATGAAGAAGGCAGCGATGTTGATGCCCGGCACCAGCAGAAGCAGCAAGGCCACGATGCTGCCGACGATGACGACGCCGAAGAATCTTATCGCCAGCACCATCGAGCGCAGTGCCGGCATGGCGCGGCCGGGCGGGTCATTGGGATAGTCGGTGCGCTCGACCACTTTGGCGACGTCGTCGAGGAACAGGCCGGCGATGATCGCCGTCACCGGCGCGATCAGCAGCGCCAGACCCAGCGCGAGACCGATGCCGGCGACGATGAAGCCCAGCCATCCGGCCCAGGACGGCAGGCTGGGCAGCCATGCGTCGATCCATGGCCAGGCCAGCCATTCGAACAGGCCCTCGATGGCGAACCACAGCGCGGCGAGCGCCAACAAGGTCAGGCCCAGCGTTTTTGCGAACACCGAGCGGAATTCGGGCGAAAATAGCCGGCTGGCGGCGGCGCGGGCGGCGCTAGAGATCACGGCGTTTCCAATTCCATGGCTGGTATCTCCGAGGCAGGCGGAGACAGGCAAGACACAGGCGGACAGCGTGTTGCAGTGCATCTGCCGTTCGACCAGATTAATAGATCCCGACCCTAGGCAAAGCCGCATCAAATCGCTAGACCCGCCCGCGGCCGGCGTGCCAGAAAGCCGGTGGTTTTCGCGGAGACATCATTGATGCCGGACTATGACGTGCTTTGTATCGGTAATGCCATCGTCGACATCATCGCCCAGTGCGACGAGGCATTTCTGGAAACGAACGGCATCATCAAGGGCGCGATGAACCTGATCGACACGAGGCGCGCCGAGCTCCTCTACAGCCGCATGGGCCCGGCCATCGAAGCCTCCGGCGGCAGCGCCGGCAACACAGCGGCAGGTGTCGCCAGCTTCGGCGGGCGCGCCGCTTTCTTCGGCAAGGTCTCGAACGACACGCTCGGCGAAATCTACGCCCACGACATGCATGCGCAGGGCGTCGCCTTCGACACCAGGCCGCTCAACGGCGAACCCCCGACGGCGCGCTCGATGCTCTTCGTCACGCCGGACGGCCAGCGCTCGATGCACACCTATCTCGGCGCC
>NZ_RZSW01000629.1:0-3108 GCF_003997375.1 Mesorhizobium sp. M5C.F.Ca.IN.020.29.1.1
GAAACGATCTGCTCGGGACTCGCGACCGCTTGTCTCTCGTTGGCCGGCAATGCCAGCCATAGCGCCACCGCGGCCACGCCAAGCAGCGCTGCTGTGCCAAACGCCGCGATGACCAGATGCAAGTTCGACCGGATTTGCTGCCAGAACCTGGGCCGCACGTCATAGCCAAACTGCATCGCAAAGCGCCGTCGTTCCGGCGCGCCGAAACTGAAGGGCTCTCTCACTCTTGCAACCTCCATTTGCGGGCCGACGTTCTTACGACCTGTGCCGGGAAAACCGGCATTCGGTCGGCATCGGTCCCAAACCAACGCGGGCAGGCCCGCAAAATCCCCGTTCAACTGCCCTGAGCGGGCATCCTTTGCCGGCGATTGTGGCATCACTGCGCCCTTGCCGGGCGGATTCTGCACCTTTGCGCCAGATTCTGCAACTTCAAAGGGATTTTGCAATCTATGGTTATATCCTGTCCCTCAAGGCATACCAGTTGAGCGCAAGAAAGAGCAGAGGCGCGCGGAAGCGTCGACCACCGGGAAAGGCCGGAATTTTCAGGTCCTCGATCAGCCTCAGCCGGTCCCGGTTGCCGGTAACGGTTTCGGCATAGAGCTTGCCGAAAAAGTTCGACAGCATGACGCCGTGACCGGAATAGCCGCCGACGGAAATCACATTGGGCATCACCTCGCGCACGAAGGGTTTTCTCGGCATCGTGATGCCGACATAGCCGCCCCAGCCGTGAGTGATCTCGACGGCCTTCAGTGCTGGGTAAAGCTCGGCGATCTGCCGGCGGATGTGGACATGGATGTCTTTCGGATCGTTGACGGCATAGATCTCGCGCCCGCCGAACAGCAGCCGCCCATCCGTCGATTTGCGGAAGTAGCGCACGACGAAGCGGGAATCATCGACCGCCTCACCGCCCGGCAGCACGTTTGTGTCAGCCCCCAGCGGCACCGTCGCGCCGATGAAGGAGCCGATCGGCATGATGTGCGCGGCACTGACCGGCTCGAGCGTGCCGCCATGGGCGTTGACGCCGATCAGACATTTCTCGGCTGATATCGTGCCCTTCGGCGTCGTGACCCTGACCTTGCCGCCAAGCGACGCGATGCCGGTCGCCGGCGTCTGCTCGAACAGCTGCGCGCCCGCCTGCGCCGCCACCTTTGCCGTGCCGATCACCAGCTTCAGCGGATGGATGTGCCCGGTGCCGGTGTCGCGGGTGCCGCCGAAATAGCGCGTCGAGCCCAACCGCCCAGCCGTTTCCTTCGCATCCATGAAGGCGATGTGCGGATAGCCGAAGCGGTTCGCCATGATCTCGGCATGCGCCTTGTAATCGTCGACATAGCGCTTCTTATGCGCCACCGACATCTGGCCGGGCATGTACTCGATCTCGATCTTGTTGACGGCGGCGAATTCGAGGAGATGCGACTTGGCCTCTTCGGCGAGGTCGAACAGCGCCTTGGCGCGGGAAAAGCCGTATTCCGCTTCGAGTTCCTCGGCCCAGGCGCGCTGACCGGTGCCGAGCTGGCCGCCATTGCGGCCCGATGCGCCGTCGCCGAAACGATGCGCTTCGATCAGCACGACATTGCTGCCGGCCTTGCCAAGGTGCACCGCCGCCGACAGGCCGGTGAAGCCGCCGCCGACGATGACGACGTCGCATGTCCGGTCGCCGTCTAGCGCCGTGTATTCGGGCCGTGGGCCGGCCGTGTCCTCATACCAGGAGCGGCCGGGGGAGATTGGGGATTGGTAGGGCATGATGACCGAGTAGGGGAATAGGGGAATAGGGGAGTAGAGGAAATGCTAGTCGGCTGAAAGTTTGCGGATTATCGCGCCGAATGCCACGGCGGCGCCATTGTTGGCGAGCACCGAAAGTGTAGGAAAGCTTCTTCGACTTCTATGCCGGTACGCTCAGCGATCAGAAGCTGAGTTTCCAGTTCCTTCCGTGACCCTTGAGCGATACGGAGGAATTGCTGATAGCCATAGCCTTCCGCTATGTTCGCCGGCACCGAGCTTGCTGCGCGCCGCACTTGGCTGGTCAGTCCATAAAGCTCCTCCTTCGGCCAGGATTTCGTCGCGCCGTACACAGCCACCGCAAGGTCCATTGCCTGCTGCCAGACTATTAAGTCCTTGTAAGAACCCGTTTTCTCAGCCATTCGCCCTACTCCCCTACTCCCCTACTCCCCTCCTACACGTTCAACAACAAATACTCCCGCTCCCACGGACTGATCACTTCCATGAAGGTCTCGAATTCCGCCCGCTTGATCGCCGCATAGGTCGCGGCAAACGACTTGCCGAGCAGCGCGCAGAGTTCCTCGTCGGCTTCGAACAGGTCGACAGCCTCGAGCAGGCTCCGCGGCAGGTCGATCTCTGCCTCGTTGGCGGTGGTGAGAACCGGCGGTTCGGCCTTGATCTTGTTGGTCATGCCGATCAGCCCGCAGGCGAGCGATGCAGCCAGCGCCAGATAGGGATTGGCGTCGGACGAAGGGATGCGGTTCTCGACGCGCCTGGCTGCCGGGTCGGATCGCGGGACGCGGAAGGCGGTGGTGCGGTTGTCGTAGCCCCATTTGTTGTTGACCGGTGCCGAAGCCGACTGCGTCAGCCGGCGGTAGGAATTGACGTAGGGCGCGAACATCACCAGCGCGTTCGGCACATGTTTCTGCATGCCGCCGAGGAAATGGAAGAAGGCTTCGGTTTCCGAGCCGTCCTCGGCCGAAAAGACGTTCCTGCCGGTCTTCTTGTCGATGATCGACTGGTGGATATGCATGGCCGACCCGGGCTGCCCCTGGATCGGCTTGGCCATGAAGGTGGCGTAGATCTCATGCTTCAGCGCCGCCTCGCGGATGGTGCGCTTGAACATGAACACTTGGTCGGCGAGTTCGATCGGATCGCCATGGCGCAGATTGATCTCGAGCTGGCCGGCGCCTTCCTCGTGGATCAGCGTATCGATCTCCAGGCCCTGGCTTTCGGAGAAATGGTAGATGTCGTCGATCAGCTCGTCGAACTCGTTGACGCCGGCGATCGAATAGCCGGCGCCACCGCCTATCGCCCGTCCCGAACGCCCGACCGGCGGCGTCAGCGGGTAGTCCGGATCGGGATTCTTGCGCACGAGGTAGAACTCGATCT
>NZ_RZSW01000062.1:0-18175 GCF_003997375.1 Mesorhizobium sp. M5C.F.Ca.IN.020.29.1.1
CAGCTCTTGTTTAATGTTCATGTTTGAACTATTATGTTCATGCTTGAACGAATGGATGGATCGCCACTATGGCATCATTTGGGTTGAAGGTCATCCGGGGCGTGTTTGCCGCTGCCGAACACGTGGCTCCCCGCCTCACCGGGCGCGCGGCATTCGAACTGTTCTGCCGCACGCCGAACGCAAAGGTTCTCAGCGACGGCGAGCGGCGCGCCGTCGACCGTGCCGCCGGCTTCATGGCCGAGGCGCGCCATCATCGGCTGAAGGCCAAAAACGGGTGCGTCATGGTGCATGAGTTCAGGCCCGAGCCGGGCAGGCGGGCCGCCGGCACGGTGCTCGTCATCCATGGCTGGCGTTCGCGCACCGAATATATGCGCACGCTGATCGAAGGGTATCGCGACGCTGGTTACAAGGTTGTCTCGCTCGACTTGCCGGGCCATGGCCAATCGCAGGGCCGCCGGCTCACATTGGTCAGCGCTGTCGAAGCTGCACGCCTCACCGGCGAATGGTTTGGCCCGTTCGTGGCGGTCGTCGGCCATTCCTTCGGCGGTGCCGTCGCCGCCAATGCCGTCGTCGGTTCGGTCAAGAACATTCCGCCGCTGGCGGCCGAGCGGCTGGTGTTGATCGCGGCGCCGAGTTCCCTGCCGGCGATCTTCGATGATTTCAGCCGCATGCTCAATGTCGGCCGACGCTCGCAGGCCGCCATGGCCGACCGGGTCGAACGTATCGCTGGCCGGCCGCTGCACGAATTCGTCGGCGACCGCCAGCTTGCCAGCACGCCGGTGCCAACGCTGGTCATCCATGCGCCGGACGACCGCGAAGTGTCCGCCGACCATGCAAGGCTCTATGCTGGCGCCGGCGACCATGTGCGGCTTTACTGGGCCGATGGGCTCGGCCATCGCCGCATTCTCGCCGATAGGGGCGTGGTCGAGCGTGCGATCGGTTTCGTTGCCGAACACCGGGAACCGTCGCTGCTGCATTGACCTGAACATCTTGTTTCTCCTGTCCGAACACGAGTTCGGCCGCCATCGTTTGTCACACCGTGTCGGTGCCAGCCAGGACCTTCCAGGCCGCCATAGCCCCGGTCACCGTCGCAAGAAGGGCGGCGCGCGATGCGCCGTCGCGCGCCTGGATCGACATGCCGTGCTGCACCGTCGCATAGAAGGTCGCGGCAGTGCGGCAGTCGAAATTTTCCGGCAATTCGCCTTCCGCCACGCCACGTTCCAGCCGACTCAGCAAAGCTGCGCGGCTTTCAGCGCGACGGCGGCGCAGGTCATGGCAAATGGCGCCGCGGCTTGAATCCTGGTGCAGAGCGCCGAGTGCGATCAGGCAGCCTTGCGGACGATCGGTCTGCGAATAGGCCTTGGCCGTCTGGCGCAAGAAGCGCTCGACCGCCTCGCGCGCTGTCGGCGCTTTTTCCAGTGCGGACCAGATATCGGTGCCTTCGACCTGCGTGTAGAGCTCGACCGCTTCGAGGAAGAGCGCTTCCTTGCTGCCGAAGGCGGCGTAGAGGCTGGGCGAGTTGATGCCCATCGCCGAGGTCAGCTCGGTCATCGATGCGCCCTCGTAACCCTTCGCCCAAAACACCTCCATTGCACGCCGCAAGGCAGCGGTTCGATCGAAGGTGCGGGGACGGCCTCGTTCGGGCATGGCATCCTTTCTGTGTTGATTGATACATAAATCTGTTGACGCACTCGGGCAAGGCTGGCAGACATTTATGTATCGATCATTACAAAAAAAGGAGAAAAAAATGTCATCGCAACACTTGAACGGCAAGGTCGCGCTCGTCACCGGCGGCAGCCGCGGCATCGGCGCAGCGATTGCACGAAGGCTCGCGGCCGACGGCGCCAGCGTCGCACTCACTTACGTGACCGGTCAGGAGCAGGCCCGTGCTGTCGTCGAGGATATTCAGGCAGCCGGCGGTCGCGCCATTGCCCTCAAGGCCGACAATCGCGACGCCGCCGCAATCCAAGAGGCGGTCAGCGAGGCAGTGAGAGTTTTCGGGCGGCTCGACATCCTTGTCAACAGCGCCGGTATCTGGCGCGTCGCGCCGATCGACACATTGGCGCTCGCCGACTTTGATGAAACTATGGAGGTCAATGTCAGAGCCCCGTTCGTGGCCTCGAAGGCGGCAGCCGTGCACATGGACGAGGGTGGCAGGATCATCTCGATCGGCAGCAATCTGGCGGAGCGTGTCACCGACACCAGCCTCAGCGCCTACTCGGCCAGCAAGGCGGCGTTGGTCGGCTTGACCAAGGCATTGGCGCGCGACCTCGGTTCGCGCGGCATCACCGCCAACGTCGTTCATCCTGGCTCGACCGATACCGATATGAACCCCGCCAGTGGCCCGCACGCCGAGCACCAGCGACAGAAGATGGCGACGCCCCGCTTCGGCAAGACTGAAGAAATCGCCGGCATGGTCGCCTGGCTGGCAGGTCCCGAAGGGCGCTTCGTGACAGGCGCCGCACTGACTATCGACGGCGGCGCCAACGCCTGACCCGTGCACTATTTCCCTGGAACCGGAGCGGACCCAATTCGCTTTAGTTGTCACGGTTTGTGAAACTGTTCTGCAACAGGAGAGCCGAAATTTATGGAAGCTTAACGAAATCGGTATGAATCGATGTGGTCGCGTCTTACATCCCGCCGTGCGGTGGGCGAGACCGTCAAGCGATGCGGAACGGGAGCCGGTTGCAGCCGGAGCGGGTGATCCATGAAATTCCTCGGAAACAAAGCAACCGTGATGCCGCTTGCGGTTGTAACGGTAATGCTGACCTTCGGCGTGCCGCAGGCGGACGCGCAAGGGCTTTTCGAGAGGCTTTTCGGCGGTGGTATCAGGCGCGCGCCCCAAGGTGATTTCCCTCCGCCGCCGAAGCACAGACCGAAGCCGAAAGAATTCGCTGGTGGTGGCACCAGGATCAACAGCCCGTCCTACTACACTTATAAGGCCGACCGGCTGGTGCGTGTCGATTTTGCGACACTGATGGCAGCACCACAGCCGGTGGCACCACAGGACGCTGCCTTTGTACCGTCGCTCACCAGCGACGCCTTCCGCGAAGCGATTGCCGGGCTCGGCGACTACGAGCTCTATGCCGAACCTGACATTGCCAAGGCGTTGATCGCTTATTACTCGGCCAATCCGGATTTCATCTGGGTGACCGGGACCGGCCCAAACGGTCGCGCGCAGGATGCGGTGCGGGTGCTTGGCGAGGCGACGAGCTATGGCCTCACGCCGGCCGACTATTCGGTTGAAGTGCCTGCCGCCGGCGCATCGACCGGCGGCGCCGATGCGCGGCTGAAGGGGTTCGTCCGCTTTGAGATGGCACTGTCGGCGCGCGTCTTGCGCTATGTCCACGACGCGCAAAGCGGCCGCGTCGATCCCAATCGCATCACCGGCTACTATGATTTCCCGGCCAAGCCGCTCGACATGGAAGGCGTGCTGAAAACGCTGGCGCGCACTCAGCAAGTGCGCACCTATCTCGAATCACGGCATCCGCAGAACGCCGAATATCAGGCGCTGCGCGTCGAACTGGAATCACTTCAGGCCAGCGCCGAAGACGAGATCGTCGTTGACCCCAAGCTGTTGCTGAAACCGGGGCAGACCAGCCCCGAACTGCCGAAGCTTCTGGCGAAGATCGCGCGCAATCTCGACGACGAGATGGGCGGCGCCTATGGCGAGATATTGGCCGGGCTCGCCGCCAGCGAGGTCTATGATCCGGAACTGGTGCCGGTTATCAAGGCGGTGCAGAAAAAGGCTGGCATGAAGGGCGACGGCGTCATCGGTCCGCGCACCGTCGCAGCGCTGGTCGGGACGTCCAAGGCCGACAAGATTCAAAAGGTGCAGGTCGCGCTGGAAGAGTTGCGCTGGTTGCCATCCGATCTCGGCAGTCCGCGCGTCTTCATCAACCAGCCGGCCTTTACGGCGAGCTATATCGAAAATGGCGAGGAGAAGCTGAAGACCCGCGCCGTCATCGGCAAGACCACGAACCAGACTTCCTTCTTCTACGACCAGGTTGAGCAGGTCGACTTCCATCCCTATTGGGGTGTGCCGCAGTCGATCCTCGTCAACGAGATGCTGCCCCGGCTGCGCAGGGATCCCGGCTATCTCGACCGCGCCGGCTACGAAGTGGTCAACGCGCGCGGCAAACGCATTCCCTCCTCCTCGGTCAACTGGGGCGCCTATGGCGCGAAAATACCTTATGGCGTGCGCCAGCTGCCGAGCGAGGCCAATGCGCTGGGCGAACTGAAGATCCTGTTCCCCAACAAGCACGCAATCTACATGCACGATACGCCGCAAAAGTCGTTTTTCCAGCGTGACATGCGCGCGCTCAGCCATGGCTGCGTTCGTCTGCAGGATCCGCGCGGCATGGCGGCGGCCGTGCTCGGCACCTCGGTCGACTATGTCGCGGAGAAGCTGAAGCATGGCCATTCGACCGAAAAGGTCACGCGCACGATCCAGGTCTATGTCGCCTATTTCACCGCCTGGCCGGACATGTCCGGCAAAGTCGAATATTTCAGCGACGTCTACGACCGCGACACGCGGCTGCAGCAGGCACTCGACAGCACGGAAGCGGTGCGCTCGCCGGCGAGCTGAGGACGCTAACGCAGGGAGAGCGGGCGCCGGAACCCGGCTTCGCGCCCGGCGATCAGCCAGTAGACCAGACCGGCGACAAGGCCGGCGGCGGCGATGATGCCGATATCGGCCCAGCGCTCGGGGCTCAGGTCTTCCGGCGCGCTCGGCCAGATCAGGACGAAGCCGGCAGCCGCTGCTGCGGCGCCGAAGGCCATATGCAGCCAAAAACTGCGCAGCGAAAACAATTCGGCGATCAGCGCGAAGATCAGCGTCTGCAGGCCGGTTAGTACGATCGTCAGGAAATAGATGAACATGCCGAGCGGTGGCACGACCAGCGCCGCGATGGGGGAGAGCCCCATGAAATCGAAATACGCCGGTGCATCAGGCAGCGAACTCAATGCACCATAGATCGTCACTACTGCAATCAGTCCAACCAGCACCGCAACGAAATAGCCGGCGAGCATCATCAGAACGCGTTTCGCCACATGCTTTGCCGTCGCCATGCCCACCCCCGTGCGGCTCAATGATCACGCCGCAGTCAGCCATCAAAGCCGCATCGGCGCAAGGGGATGCCGAAAAGGGTGCAGGCCCCGTTCTTGGTGAAGCCACGCCGCCGCCCGCTTCCGAGGGGTCTTCGCCAGGCCGCGCTGTAACCTGGTTGCCGGAATAGTTCCGGCGCACGTATCGCCTGAGGAAGGGTGGCCGCGATCTATTTCGGCTCGGCTGTCACCGGATCGTAGGTGATTTCAACCTTCGCCTTATCGGTCGTGTAATAGGTGACGGTGTAGGCGCCGCTGTCCCAGCCGACCTCGTCGACGTAGCGAAAGTCGTCGCGCTGCTCGACCTTGGCGATTATTTCCGACAGTTTCCTAGCATTCTGCGGCGGCAATGGGCTGCCGTCTGCGGCAAAGGCCGGTCCGCCGAGAAGGAGGACTGCGACACCTGTCGCCAAAACAAGTCTGGACATGGCTTTCCCTCACTCTTCGAGGAGTACAAACTCGCGGCCATGCAGGTTTGTTCCGGATTGGGCAAGGGGCGTCACAATCTAGCGCCGTGCCGACGCGCCGCATTGTTGTCCCTGAACGGAATCGGATGCAGCCTCGAAAGCTGTGGGGTTGGTGGGCGATGCAGGGATTGAACCTGCGACCCCACCCGTGTGAAGGGTGTGCTCTCCCGCTGAGCTAATCGCCCGCTCTTGCCCGAAGGCCAAGCGCGCCGCGATATAAGGGAGGCCGGCCGGGGAAGTCAAGGCGATGCCCTGGCGTTCCGACGAAGACCGAATGCAATCCCGCCGGGAGCGACCCGGTCGCCTCGCTCAGCGCCCCGCAGCGGCGATCAGGCGTTCGGCCAGACCAAGCGTCAGTGCGTCGAAATGCGAGATCACCGCCGACGGTTCGAATTCGCGCACATGGCGGTCGGTGTAACCGAAATCGACCGCGACCACGGGAATGCCGGCGGCTTTCGCCGTATCGATGTCGGTCTGCGAATCGCCGACCATCAGCGCGCGGTGCGGATCGCCGCCGGCCAGCACGATGGTTTGGGTCAGATGGCGCGGATCGGGCTTGCGGAACGCAAACGTGTCCTGGCCGCAAATCGCCGCGAAATGCTTCGCCAGGCCGAGCGCCTCGATCAGCGCCACCGAGTTGGCTGCGTATTTGTTCGTGCAGACGGCCAGGAGATAACCGGCTGCTTCGAATCGGGCGATCGTCTCGACGACGCCGGGGTAGGGGCGCGATTTACCCGGGATGTTGTCGGTGTAATGATCGAGAAACAGTTTCAGCAAGCGATCATGCTCCTGGCTTTCCAGCGATCTCTGCTGCGCGGCATGCGCGCGCTCGATCATCACCCGTCCACCATGGCCGACGAAGCGCTTGAAGCCGGCCTCATCGACGGCTGCGAGTTCGCTGGCGGCAAGGCTGTGGTTGAGGCTGTCGAGCAGGTCCGGAGCTGTATCGATCAGCGTCCCGTCGAGGTCGAACACGATGATCGGTCGGGTCATGGCCTGTCCTGTGACGATTACGCTGCCGGCAGGCGATAGCCGCTGCAGCCCATCCAGGCAAGCGGTGCTTGGTCAATTCACAGGCAAAGCCTTTGACCGGACGGGCAAAGATGCTAGGAGCGCCGAAACACGCGAAATCCGGGGCAGGCATGGATGCGAGGCAACTGAAGGTCGAAGCCGCACGGGCGGCACTTGCCCATGTGACTGATGGCATGCGGCTCGGCATCGGCACCGGCTCGACGGCCGAGGAGTTCGTTCGGCTGCTTGCCGAGAAGGTCGCCAACGGCCTCACCATTATCGGCGTGCCGACCTCGGAGCGCACCGCCAACCTTTGCGGCGAGCTTGGCGTGCCGCTGTCGACGCTGGAGGAAACGCCGGAACTCGACCTTACCGTCGACGGCGCCGACGAGATCGATCCGGCGCTGACATTGATCAAGGGCGGCGGCGGCGCGCTGCTGCGCGAAAAGATCGTGGCGGCGGCTTCCGCCGGCATGATCGTCATTGCCGACCGTTCGAAGATGGTCGAGACGCTCGGCCGTTTTCCACTGCCCATCGAGGTCAACCCGTTCGGTCTGCGTGCCACGGAAATCGCCGTCGCCGCGGCGGCCGGAAGGCTCGGTCTTTCCGGTCCCGTCACATTGAGGATGACGGGGGGCCAGCCTTTTGTTACAGACGGCGGCCATTTTATCCTCGATGCATCTTTTGGCCGCATTCCGGATACAAGAGCGCTTTCGAATGCTCTCCATGCCATTCCGGGCGTGGTCGAGCATGGTCTTTTCATCGGGCTGGCATCAGCGGCCATCATAGCCGGCGACGGCGTCCAAACCGTCCATGCCGCCCGAAAACCAGGGAGTTCTACCGATCATGACGTTGCATAACCGGGTTCGCCGTTTTTCTGCCGTTCTGGCAGCTTCAGCCGTCTTTGCGTTTTCATCGCCGGCGTTCTCGCAGGACGTCACAGACGGGCATCTGAAGGCGGCCCGCGCTGCGGTCGCGGCGATCCACGCAACGGACCCGTTCGACAACATCCTGCCGCAGGCCGCCGCCGCGCTTCAGCAGCAGCTTATCCAAAAGAACCCAGACATGCAGGAGCTGATCGGCAGAACGGTTAGCGAAAAGGCTCTGGCGCTGGCCTCGCGCCGCGCCGATCTCGAGAAGGAAGCGGCCTTAGCCTATGCCAAGGTATTTTCCGAAAAAGAGCTTACCGAAATCGCCGCTTTCTACAATTCCGATTCCGGCAAGAAGCTGCTCGACAGCGGCCCGGCCGTGACGCGTGACCTGCTCAAGGCCGCCGACATCTGGCAGAACGGCGTCGCTCGCGATCTCGCACAACAGGTCGGCGAAACGCTGGCCGCGGCAGCGAAGGCTACAGCGCCGGCGGCACCGGCGAATGCCGCGGTACCGGAAGCACCGAAGAACTGAGAATATTGTCCGGCGGCGTTATCGCTGCGGACCGGAAAGCCCGGCCTCCATTGCGCGTCCCACAGCGTGCGCGGCGTGATGGTCCGGGCTTTTCTTTTGGCGCTTTGCAGCCTACCTGTCTCAGACATTTGAAGGGCAAGGAGCCGCATCATGGCCGTCTATGACTACGATCTTTTCGTCATCGGCGGCGGCTCCGGCGGGGTTAGGGCGGCGCGCATGGCGGCGGCACTCGGCAAGCGCGTCGGCATAGCCGAGGAATACCGCTATGGCGGCACCTGCGTCATTCGCGGCTGCGTGCCGAAGAAGCTCTATGTCTATGCGTCGCAATTTCCCGAACATTTTGCCGACGCCGCAGGTTATGGCTGGACCGTGCCGCAGGCGAGTTTCGACTGGCAGACATTGGTTGCCAACAAGGATCGCGAGATCAGCCGGCTGGAAGCCATCTACAGGAAGAATGTCCAAGGCGTCGGCGGCGAGACGTTCCAGTCGCGCGCCATGCTGGTCGATCCGCATGTGGTGCATCTTCTCGGCAACGACCGCACCGTCACCGCCGACCAGATTCTCATCGCCACCGGCGGCCGCCCAGCGCCGCACCCGGCTCTGCCCGGCCACGAGCACTGCATCTTTTCCAACGAGGCCTTCGACCTTAAGGAATTACCGAAGGCGATCATGATCGAGGGCGGCGGCTATATTGCCGTCGAATTCGCCAACATCTTTCACGGCCTCGGCGTCGACACAACGCTGGTCTATCGCGGCAAGGAGATTCTCTCGCGCTTCGACATGGATCTCCGGCGTATGCTGCACGAAACGATGGAAAAGAAGGGGATAAAAATCCTCTGCCATGCCGTATCCGAATGGGTCAGGAAGCGCCCAGACGGGCGCCTCGACGCTGTCGTCACTGGCGACAAGATACTGACTGTCGATCAGGTCATGCTCGCCATCGGGCGTCTCCCCAACACCGAAAACATGGGTCTTGAGGGCGTCGGCATCGAGATGACCAAGACCGGCGCTATCAATGTCGACCAATATTCGCGCACCAACATCGACAACATCTGGGCGATCGGCGACGTCACCAACCGCGTGCAATTGACGCCGGTGGCGATCCACGAGGCGATGTGTTTCGTCGAGACCGCCTTCAAGGGCAACCCGACCGCGCCCGACCATGATACGATCGCCACCGCAGTGTTTTCGCAGCCCGAGATCGGCACAGTCGGCCTGTCGGAGGATGAGGCGATAAAGCGTTTTTCCGACGTTGAGATCTACCGCGCCACCTTCCGGCCGATGCGGCACACACTGTCCGGCCGCGACGAAAAGATGCTGATTAAGCTGGTGGTCGACGGCACCTCGAAAAAAGTGCTCGGTGTCCATATCCTCGGGCCGGATTCCGGCGAGATGGCGCAGCTTCTCGGCATTCCGCTGAAGGCGGGGCTGACCAAGGATGATTTCGATCGCACGATGGCCGTGCATCCGACCGCGGCGGAAGAACTCGTCACCATGTACAAGCCGACCTACCGGGTGAAGGACGGCGAGCGCGTCTGACGTTTGCTTTCGCCCGGACGGAACAGCCGCCGATGTCCTTAAGCTCCTCGAAACACTGTTAACCGGGGGCGAGCCGGTGATCGCCCCGACACTGCCGGCTTAAGCGGGCAGGGCAGGATCACCAGCGACACTGGGCAGCGATGTTGTTTCGCCGCTATTTCTGCCTCATGCGGCGAGGGAAGCGCAGCCATCTTTCCTCGACCGGCCTTGGGTGCTCGAGGATGGTGGTGAGCTCGACCGGCAGGCTCGGCGCCAGCGGCTTTTTGGTCGCGACGCCATCGGCGATGGCAACGATGCTGTGATAGAATTCGGCGCCTGAAAGCGACCTTGGCGGCACGGCCTCGTGCATGATCGAGATCACCGTGACGTCTGGACAATTGTCCTTGATCGCTTGATGGAAGGCGATCTTCCCTTCGGGGTCGAGCGCGCCGGTCGCCTCATCGAGAAACAGCAGCCCCGGCTGCTGCAGCACGATGCGAGCGACAACCAGCTTCTGTTTCTGGCCGCCCGAAAGCACCTGGTCCCAGCTCATTCCCTCGCGGCTTTCATCGGCCATGTGTCCGATGAAATCGCCAAGGCCCGCTCTGTGCAGAGCCGATGCAACCTGCGCGTCGGTGTGGTCGTGCTCTGAGGCGGGCAGGCAGACCAGTTGCTTCAGCGAGACCTGCTGCAGCTTGACCTCCTGGGCGGCATAGAAACTTTCAACCCCTTCCGGGAAGACGATGGTACCGCGGCCATAGGGCCACAGACCGTTAATCGCCTTGATCAGCGAGGTCTTGCCGCAGCCCGATTCGCCCTTCAGGAACGTCCACTCGCCACGCCGGAAGCGCAAATTCGCAGCACTCAGGAATGGCGTTGCGTCCTCGCCTCCATGCGCCAGTTCCAGCTTCTGGATCGTCAGGCCGAACACCGGGTTCTGGCGGTCGTAGCGGAACTCGGAGCGGCCGGTCAGGCTGTAGAATTCTTGCGGGTGCTGGACGTTTTCGATTGCCTGCGCAAGTTCGATGACGCGCTGGCTGTTGGCGCGCAAGGTGGCGATCTCCGGCATCACATGAATGAACCATGAACACTTGCTAATCAGCGCATTGACCTGTTCGGAAGCTGTTAAATAACCCTTGAGGTCGAGGCCGTTGTAAATGAAGGGCACTAATCCAGGGCCGTAAGCGACAATCTTGGCGCCGATGAAATTGTAGATCAGCTCGAACGAAGCGTAGCCGGTGTTGACGACGTTCAATCTTGCCCAGGTACGGTCAATGTCGGCATAGCGCTGGCTGTGCACAGTCTTCTGTACATTCTCGCCTTGCGATGCGGCCACGTGAAAACTGCGGCGCAGGAACGTGATCAACTCGCCGCGGTAGTTGCCTTCAGCCTGCTGCATTCTGACGTTGAGCCACTCCAGCATTCGGCCGAGTTTCACCGCGATCCAGGTGTTGAACGGCACGTAGATAGCGATTGCCAAGAGAGCAAGGATGGCGCTGCCGTAGCTACCGAGAAACTCCAGCCCTTTCACCTCCACGGAGTTTCTCAGCAATTCTCCGCCGACAAAGTAGAGCGAAGTGAAGACGCCGAGCACACCCATAGCAAGCCCGATGGCTCCGCCGGTCATGGCCTTGATGGATTCCTGCACGCGCTGGTCAATGTTATCGGGAGCTGCGTTCCCGGAAGACCCATGCTGGGCATGGAAATGCGTATGATTGGTGTCGAGCAGGGACTCATTGAAGCGGCCGTCCAACCAGCCACGCCATTTGCGATGCAATGTTTTAGAAACAAGGTTGCGAACGCCGGCAATAACCAAGTCCTTGAGCACGACCAGCAACACGAGCAAACCGGCGTTGGTCAGCACTGTCTTGATTGGCGTGGTATTCGCGGCATTGTGGAAAAAGGCGATCGACGTCGCCAGCTCTGCTGCAGCCACTGTAAACCAGACGTCGGCTTTGCTGGACAGCGCGGTGACCAGGGCAATCACCAGGGTCAGCGTCCAGGCCTCCACCCAGCGTTCTGAAAACCAGTAGGCCCGCATCAGTCCCCAGAAGCTGCGCATCGAGGAAACCGGTGTCAGGAGCGGCGGCCTTGCGGCACCGCGGAGCCATTTTTCCGATATTGAATGTCGCTCTGGTCTACCGACCCGAATCACTATCCCGCCCAAACCTCTTTTAGTTTTGTTACAGAGAGTAACACCAATTGATCATTTTCCATTATCTTTTCTCTGCCTGCGGAGAATTGATCCGCTCGCCGTTGCCATCAAGCAACAGAATTCAGGACTGCAATGTCATGCCTGTCGTTCCCAAAGGAATATTGTTTGCGTAAATTCAATGGGTTGCTGATCCACGCATGCGAAGGCCGGCATCTTCCCTAAGGGAAGCTCTTTCCACAGTTTTGTGAAGGCAAGAGCGTGGTCGATCAGCCGACTTTGTACTGGGGAAGACGGATGCGCTCAAGAACGTGCCGTCTTCGACACGTCTTTGTTGGCCATGTCGGACCTGGCGGCGCCCGGAAAGTAACCGGAATCGCGTTGGCTGCAGCGCAATACATCGATGCCGCCAAGCTTGCCTATGGAACAGCTGCAGCAAGGGGTCGCTTTCTTGCAAGCCGCAAGCCGCCAAGCAAGGGGAAGTCGTCAACCAAGGGATTGACCCGCACCAGCAGCAACGGGCACTGATTTTTCGTCAGCCGCGCCAAGGTAACGGTGGAGTAGCGCCTATTCAGTTCGCTTTCTCCAACTCGCCCCGCGCCTTGGCCGCCGCAACCTGGCGAATGGCGTCGGTGAGCGTGTCGGCGTCTTGTGCGCCCATCACCGCATACCTGCCCTCAAGCAGGAAGCACGGCACGCCCGTGATCCCCATGCGCGAAGCAGTGGCGATTTCTGTGCGCACCGCCTCGACATCGGCGTCCGTCGGCAAAAGCGTCTCGACCACGGATGCATCCATGCCGGCCTCGCGGGCGGCGTTGATCAGCACCACATGATCGCCGAGATTGGCGCCTTCCTCGAAATTCAACTGGAACAGACGTCGCACCAGCCGGTTCTGCACGACCTCGCCGGCGGCACCAGCCCAGCGGATGACGCGGTGCGCGTCAAGCGTGTTGGGCGCGACCTTGATGGCGGCGAAGGCAAAGTTGATCCCTTCGGCCTCTCCCAGTGGCTCGATGCGGGCGTGGATCTCGCGGATGCGTTCGTCACTGCCGAATTTGGCCACCAGGTATTCGCGGCGATCTTTGCCTTCGGGCGGGATGGTCGGATCGAGCTGGAACGGCCGCCAGCGAATGTGCACCTCGACATCGGTTGCCGCGGCGATCGCCTTGTCGAGCCGCTTCTGGCCGATGAAGCACCAGGGGCAGACGACGTCGGAGACCACATCGACGGTAATCGACTTCTCGTCGCTCATCTTGATCTCCTGTTCCGAAGAGGTCATTTCGGCTTGCGCCACCATGTCGGCAGCCGATAACCTGATATGGGCGTCTTTTGCGGATGTTCCAGATAGCTCCGGTAGGCGAGCCATTGCTGCGTGTTGTGCTGCATCGGAACCATGTAGTTGCCGGAGATCAACAACCTGTCGAGGACGCGGACGGCGGCAACATAATCTTCGCGGCTGCGGGCGTCGAGCATCGCCTCTAGTGCGGCATCTATCGCCGGATCGGCGACGCCGGCAAGGTTGAATGACCCTTCGGCATTGGCGGCAGCTGATCCCCAGCGCCCGAGCTGCTCGATGCCCGGCGACAGCGAGTTCTCGAAGCCGCTGGTGCCGATCAGCACATCGAAATCGAAACGTTGCTTGCGCGACTGGATCTGGTCGCCGTCAAGGCTGCGGATGGTGACAGCGATGCCGATCTTCGCCAGCGTGCGCTGGTAGATGGCGGCAAGGCGCTCCTCGTTCTGCGAGGCGGTCAGGATCTCGAAGCCGAAGGGTTTCCCCTCGGGATCGAGCATCACTCCATCCTGCAAGGCATAGCCCGCGCCCTTCAATATGTCGAAGGCAGCTTTCAGCACCTTGCGGTCCTGGCCCGAGCCGTCGGTGACGGGTGGCCGCCAGGTGCCGTCCATGACATCGGCTGGCACACGGCCGGGGTAAGGTGCCAGAAGCGCTTTTTCCCTGTCGTCGGCCGGATGGCCTAGCGCGGAAAGCTCGGAATTCTGCCAATAGCTCATGGTGCGCATGTACTTGCCGCCAAACAAGTTCTTGTTGGCCCATTCGAAGTCGTAGAGCATGCCGAGCGCGCGTCGAACCACCGGATTGGAAAACTTCTCCAGTCTTGTGTTGAACAGGAACCCGGTCACCACTGGCGGGATGCCGGTGTCGAACGTTTCGGCGATCACGTCGCCCTTGTGGAAGGCCGGGAAGTCGAGATCGCGCTCGCGCTTGACCGGATCGCTGTCGTCAGCGATGGCGCAGATGCCTTTTTTGAAAGCTTCCAGCTTGGCGTTGGCATTGAGGAAATATTCGATGGTGATCTGGTCGTAATTGTCGAAACCGCGCTTGGCGGGGATGTCCTTGCCCCAATAATTTGGGTTGCGCTTGAACACGATGCGCTGGCCAGGCGCCACGTGCGCCACGGTGTACGGGCCGCTGCCGATCACAGGTTTCAGCGTGGTTCGGTCGAAGGTCTCCTTGTCGAAAGCGTGCTTCGGTACGATTGGCGTCATCGCGATAACCAACGGAGTCTCGCGGTTCGCCTTGTCATTGAATGTAAAGCGCACGCTGCGGTCGCCGATTTTTTCGAGTTTGGCGACCATGCTCATTCGGGCGCTGTAGGGTGGCCGGCCTTTCTCGGTAAAGACGTCGTAAGTGAACAGCACGTCTTCCGCAGTCATCGGTTGGCCATCAGACCACTTGGCCCTCGGATCGAGGTGGAATTCGATGCTCCTGCGCTCCGGATCCATGTCCGCGGTGTCGGCAAGCAGGCCATAAAGACTGAAGGCTTCATCGTCATTGCGCTGCATCAACGGCTCGAAGACGAGATTGCCGAAGATCCTATCGATCATGCCGCGTGCCGTCGTGCGCAGGCTTTTCAGGATGAACGGGTTGAGATTGTCGAAGCTACCGACGACGCAATAGGTGATGCTGCCGCCCTTCGGCGCATCGGGATTGACGTAGTTGAAATGCGTATAGTCGGCCGGCAGCGCCGGCTCGCCTTGCATGGCGATCGCGTGTTTCGGCTCCGATACAGCTGGAAGCGAAAGTGTGATAGACGAGATCGCGGCGATCAGCCAAACAAGAACGCGGCCCATGACCGTCTCCTTACTGGGTCGGCTTGATGATTCGGAGCGCACCCTAACATGAGCCGGCCGCCTCCCGGTCAATCGCGCGTTCAAGAATTGCGAGTATCGGGCTGGATTCGGCACCGCTTGCAGTGTAACACGCCGTCCGAGTCATTCTGTTGCCTCATTTCGGCAACAGGTAGCTGGACCACACGGCGCGAAGAAGCCGGTCCTGGGATCATTTGAGAGGAAGTTCACGATATGACGAGCCTGAACAGCAACGCGTACCGCCTGTCGGTCCTGGCCGCTGGCGTGGTCGGCTTTCTGGGCGCACAACTTCCAGCAGCTCTCGCGCAGCAGCAACAGCAGATTCCGCAGGGTTGGTTCAAAGCCTGCACCAAGCAGGAAGACGTCGACATCTGCAATGTCCAGAACATCACCACTGCCGGTAACGGCCAGCTCGTCACCGGCGTCAGCCTGATCGAATTGAAGGGCAAGATAAACCGCAAGGTGTTCCAGGTGACGGTTCCGACCGGTCGCCTGGTTCCTCCCGGCATTGGCCTTCAAATCGATACCGGGAAGGCGCAGAAGCTCGATTATGTGATCTGCTTCCCCGACCGCTGCGTTGCGGAAGTGCCGCTGACCGACCAGCTCGTCGCCTCCTTCAAGAAGGGTTCGAACCTGACGCTGACCTCGGTCAATTTCCAGAACCAGCCGAACCCGATCAAGATCGCGCTGACTGGCTTCAGCGGCGCCTTCGACGGGCCGCCGCTGCAGCAGTCGGACATCGAGGATCGGCAGAAGAAGCTTCAGGATTTCGTTGCCAAGAACAATCAGGACTTCGCCAAAAAGCTCAAGGAAGAGCAGGACAAGGCGAAGACCGCCAACTGATCGCCCCTAAGGGCGACTAAGACAATTTCCAAGGAAAAAGCGGGGTCATGCCCCGCTTTTTTGTTCCGGACGACATTTCTTGAGCCCATCGGGCCCGCAATCCGTCAGGTCAATGTCTTGACTGGCGTCTCGGCTCGTAGCGTCCGTCCGGCCTCTTGTCGAACATCTCGCCGATCTCCGGATGCCGCACCGGTTCGCCAGACTGATCCTCGAGCAGGTTCTGCTCAGACACATAGGCGATGTATTCCGTTTCCGAATTCTCGGCGAGCAAGTGGTAGAAGGGCTGGTCCTTGCGCGGCCGCACATCCGCTGGGATCGCCTCGTACCATTCGTCGGTGTTGGCGAATTGCGGGTCGACATCGAAAATGATGCCGCGGAACGGAAACAGCCGGTGGCGAACCACCTGTCCGATCGAGAATTTGGCTGTTTTCATCATCGTACTCACCACTAAGTCCTAGGAGTGCCGCGTCCTTGGAATGCGCAAAGACTCTCTAAGACTTTGAATTTACGCATTACGCTTCAAAAAATCGAGCCCGACTTATGGCTGATGCCTGACCCTCCTGGTCGCAGACGCCGCATCAATTCAACGCCGAAGTGCCTGATCAATGCCGTAGCTTGACGCCACGTCAAGCTAAGGGCCAGCCCGCCGAGCGGCGTGCTACCGCCGGACTTGTTTCCTTAAGCCACCGGCGAGCGCCGCAAAACCACTGCCGGGCCGCAGCCCCTCGCGCATGAAGAAGGCGCGAAGCGGCGCGAAGCCGCCGAGCACGCCGAGGCCGGCGCTGCGCGCCATCTGTGCCGGCAGCATGTCCGAGAGCAGCGACTTGTTGAGCAGGTTGACCGCGCCGCTGCGTGCCAGAATGTCGGGCCGCCGCCTGAAATTGTAAACCGCGAGTGCCTTGACGGCACCTGGATCGGTTCTGTTTTCGCAAGCAATCCCAAAAAGATCGTCGATATCCCTGATACCAAGGTTGAGACCTTGTGCGCCGATCGGCGGGAACACATGGGCGGCTTCGCCGACAAGTGCCACCCTGTTGCGCGCGAAGCACCGCGGCGTCACGCCCGAAAGCGCGTAGATCTGCCGGCCGGGCTCGACAGACACCCGGCCCAGCATCGATTGCATCCGCTGTTCGACCCGCATCGAAAGCGCAGCATCGTCCAGCGCCACAAGTTCCTTCGCCGTTTCCGGTTCTACCACCCAGACAAGGCTGGACCGGTTGCCGGGCAGGGGAACCTGGGTGAACGGGCCGGTCTCGGTGTGGAATTCGGTCGAGGTGAAAGCGTGGTCGCCGCGGTGGCCGAAATTGAGAACCAGCGCCGCCTGCGGATAGGACCGGGCGGATGTCGAGATGCCGGCAGCCTCGCGGGCCGGCGACAGACGCCCGTCGGCAGCGACCGCCAGCGATGCTGCAACCTCGCTGCCGTCAGACAGGATCGCATGGGCACGATCGGCGTCGAGGCACCAGGTCGCCACCATCGCTTTTCGCCATTCGACGCCGGAATGCGCGGCTACAGCCCCGGCAAGTGCGAGGTTGAGAGCGCTGTTGGGTAGATTCAGCCCGAACTGCTCCTCGCCGATTTCACTGGCACGAAAAATGACCACCGGACTGCGGATCAGCCGGTTGGTTGCATCGACGATGCGCATAACCTTCAGCGGTGCGGCCTTGGACCTCACTTCATCGAGGACGCCCAACCGTTCGAGGATATTCAGGGCTGGGTTCATCAAGGCCGTCGTTCGGCCGTCTTGGCCATTTGCCTCAGGTCCGACGAGCGTCACGGGAAAGCCGGCATCCGCAAAACCAAGCGCTGCGATCAGCCCTGCCGGGCCACTGCCGGCAACCAGTATCCGTGCTGTCTGCTGATGGTCCAAGTTCGCTTCCGGATTGTGATGGGAGGCGGTCGGTCCGACCTGATAAGCATATAGGTCAGATCATACGGCTTGATCAACGCGGCGATTCGGCCCATTCGATTGCCATGATCGGCCAAGACCATGATTTCAGTCATCTCGACCGTGTCGGCCGTGCCACGGCGAGCATCTCGCGCAATCCTCGACTGGCGGTGAACATCGTTTTGGGCGCAAGCGTCCTTCTGGCCTGGCTGCTTCTCGGCGCCATGGCGATTCGCGGCGCCGAAAGCCGGGTTCCGGGCATCGATGCACCCGGCGACACATTGATCAGATATCTGCCGCAGCTGTCGCTGCCGGATTTTCTTGAGCGCTTCTTCACCCTTTGTCTTGCACCTGCGCCGCTCGACGGGGGCGTCGGCGCGCAGGCCGGAGCGCTCGTCGTCATGTGGTTCCTGATGGCGGTCGCCACCATGCTGCCTTCGGCGGCGCCGATGATCCGCACCTATTGCGAGATCGCCGATACCGCGCGGATCAAGGGCGAAGCGGTCGTCCATCCGCTGGTCCTGGTCGCCGGTTACCTCAGCGTGTGGTTGGCTGCGTCGGCAGCGTTTGCGGCGCTGACGTTCATCGCTCACGCCTTCGCATCATCTGTGCAGATGCTCGATCCGATGGTCGGAGCGACAGGAGCGGCTGCACTTTTGGGTGCCGGCCTTTACC